>JBJOLA010000322.1:0-6356 GCA_046045815.1 Pseudomonadota bacterium | reverse complement strand
GTGAGGACAGCCACTTCGAGATCGAGCACTTCGAGGGTGAGGCGGTCTGCAGATATGTTCATGGCCGCGCCCTTTATCTCGAAATGGGTCAGGTGCAAACTTGTGCTTTCAATTTGGCGTGCCAACCCTAAAGGCCGCGCGCTATGCCCAAGATTGTTCCCCTTTCCCGCGTCGCCGCTGATGACGTCGAAACTTTGCTTGATGCAGCATTTGGCGCGGACCGCAAAGCGCGGACGGCGTACAAGATGCGCGCCGGAACGCGGGCCATTGATCTGCTCAGCTTTGCCGCACTTGCCGAGGATGGCACGCTGATCGGCAGCCTCCAAAGCTGGCCGGTTGCGTTGGAAACCGAAGAAGGCAAAAAAATCCCGATGACGCTGGTTGGGCCTGTCGCAGTTTCGCCTGATTTGCAGCGCGGCGGGATTGGTCGGAAGTTGATGGAACGACTGATGGCTGCCGCCTTAAACCACGGCCATGATGCAGTGTTAATGATCGGCGATCCTGAATATTATGGGCGCTTCTTTGGTTTCTCCGCCGATGCCACGCAAAATTGGTCCATCCCCGGCCCGGTCGAACGACGCCGCTTGCTCGCCAACATCACGCGAGAAGCTGGGATTCCTGCTGAGGGGCGGGTTGTTCCTTTTCCTTGAGATGTGTTGAAGTCCCCCCACTTTGCAATCCGGTGACGAACGCATAAGGCTATGCGCCATGCCGATGCCCGAACTTCCAGACCTTGCCACGCTGTCGCTCGCAGATATTGCGCAGGTCGTGGCGGACAAGAGCCTGCCACCGGTCGCGAGCTGGAACCCGACGCGCTGCGGCGATAGTGAAATGCGGATCGCGGCGGACGGCACCTGGTATCATCAGGGGTCACCGATCACCCGCCCGTCTATGGTCAAGCTTTTCTCGACCATCCTGAGGCGCGAGGCGGACTGCGGCTATGTCCTCGTCACCCCTGCGGAAAAGCTGGATATCATCGTTGAGGATGCGCCGTTCCTTGCGGTTGAGGTCAAAGTCGACGGCGTCGGGGAAGCGCGCACCCTCACCTTTCGTCTCAACAGTGATGATCTCGTGATCGCGGGACCAGACCATCCGTTGCGCTTTGAAGAAAAAGTGGACGGCCCGCATCCCTATGTGATGGTGCGCGGCGGGATGGAAGCGCTGCTTGCCCGCCCCGTCTATTATGAACTGGCCCATCTTGCACTGGACGACGGCTTGGAACCGCCGGGGCTATGGAGTGGCGGCATGTTCTTCCCGCTGGCGCCAGCATGAATTTGGCGCAGCGGCTAAGGGATGGGCTATTGCTCGAGCGCGGGCACGCCGTGATTTCTGGCGATAGCAACGCCTTCCTTTCGGGTGAGATTGCGGTGGAGGCTGCTGTACTCATCGCGATTACCGACCGGCCCGAACCGGGTCTGATCCTCACCCAGCGCCCCGAAACAATGCGCCGCCATCCGGGCCAAGTCGCCTTTCCAGGTGGCCGGGTTGACCCCGACGATGCTGATGTGATTGCCGCCGCGCTGCGTGAGGCCGAAGAAGAGATCGCCCTGCCCCGCCATCTGGTGAATGTCATTGGCCCCGTGCCGCCCTACCGAACCGTGACGGACTACCGGGTGACCCCGATCATCGGCGTGATCCCACCCGATCTGCCGCTGATCGCCAATGCCGAGGAAGTGGCGGCGATCTTTGAGATGCCGCTATCAGTGGCGCTCAACCTCTCGCTCTGGCAAGATCGCACGGTCGATTGGGCGGGCCAGGAACGGCACTTTCATGAAATGCACTGGGAGGGTTTCCGCATCTGGGGGGCAACCGCCTCGATGATCGTCAATTTGGCAAGGCAGCTGCGATGGCACGGATAAACCCGCCAAAGCTTCACGGATTGGCCAAGATCGCGGCGGCGCTGGGCAGCAAGGAAACGCGGATCGTCGGCGGCGCTGTGCGTGATACTTTGGCGGGTCAGGCTGTCAAAGATGTCGATCTGGCAACCACCCACGCGCCCGAAGAGGTCATCAAATTGCTGGGTGACGTGGGGATTAAGTGCATCCCTACCGGCATTGCCCACGGCACAGTCACCGCCGTGCTCACCCCGGAAACCGTTGAGATCACCACGCTGCGCCGGGATGTTTCAACCGACGGTCGGCGCGCGACAGTCGCTTTCACCGATGATTGGCGCGCCGACGCCGCCCGTCGCGATTTTACGGTCAACGCGCTCTACGCCGACATCGTGACCGGCAATGTTTTCGACTATTTCGGCGGGGTCGCTGATCTGGCGGCAGGCGTTATCCGCTTCATCGGAGAACCGCTTGAGCGGATTGCGGAGGATCATCTGCGCATCCTGCGATTCTTCCGCTTTCAAGCACGCTTTGGCAAAAATGCGCCGGATGCCACGTCGCTCGATGCCTGCACAGCGCGGGCAAACGATCTGATGGCGCTTTCACGCGAACGGATTGCTGATGAGCTGTTGAAGCTGCTTGCGCTGCCACAGCCTGCGCCAACGATCCGCCTGATGATCGACCGGGGCATTTTCAAGCCGGTACTCCCTGAGATCGTGAGTGCGGCGCTGCTCGAACGATTGAGTGGAGGGGACGCCGTCCTGCGGCTTGCGAGCCTGCTGCCCGCCAATCCCGATGTGGCCGATACCGTTGCCAAGCGGCTGAAATTATCCAAAGCGATCAACAAACGGCTGGTGCTTGCGGCGGGGCGCACCGGCGATGACGCTGCGGATCCCCGGCGGCTCGCCTACAAGCTGGGCATGGAAGCCGCGCAGGACCGGCTGAAATTGCGCTGCGAACCAGGCGCGTTGGCGTCGCTAGAAGGTTGGCAACCGCCGCGTTTCCCTTTGAGCGGCGGTGCCCTCGTCGCACGCGGCATCAAGGAAGGCCCGGACGTGGCACGCATTCTTAAAGCGATTGAGGAGCAATGGATCAGTGAAGGGTTTCCTGACTCTGATCGGGTGCAACAAATGGCAAATGACTTGGCTTAAGCACAAGTGACTATCCCATATGGATCGCATTGGCCATTGCAAGGCTCCAGGATGGCTCCTACGGCACCTCTGCGTGGCACCGGGTACATCGGGTGCCAAAACGGCTCCAACACCCTCTGTGGGGGCTATTTGGCGGATTGATCGCCCGAAGGCTGATACTGTTTCAGCGTCATTCCCGCCTTCTCAGGAATCACGGTTGCGGATTTTACTCGCGTTGCTTTCGAGAAGCTTCAGTTTACCCTAGAGGATCTTGCGTTAAATCTTCACTACCCGTCATTGCGAGCGAAGCGCGGCAATCCAGACTCTGGTGCCGCTGGATTGCCGCGCTTCGCTCGCAATGACGATTCATATTTATTGCAACTGGCTCTAGCCTCACCCCCCGTATAGCGCATCAATCCTTGCCCCATAGGTCTGCCGTATGATGTGCCGCCGAATTTTGATGCTAGGCGTCAACATTTCATTTTCGGTGGTGAAGGCGTCCGGGGTCAGGGCGATCCGGCGCACCTTCTCGTTGGCTGAAAGCTGTTTGTTGACTTGATCGACCGCTCCCATGATCGCGGATTTGAATGCTGGAAGATCACAAAGCTCACGCATGTCATAGTGAATATCATTCACTTGTGCCCACTCAATCGCCCATTCGGGATCAGGAACGACAAGGCCCACAAGGTGCGGGCGTTTGTCCCCAGAGACCATCGCTTGGAATATCTCGGGCTGCAGGGTCAGCATCCCCTCAATCTTCTGCGGCGAAACATTTTCACCCTTGTCGTTGACGATGATGTCCTTCTTGCGATCGGTGATTTTGATCCGGCCTTGCGCGTCAAATTCCCCAATGTCCCCGGTGTGGAGCCAGCCATCCTTGATCGCGCGCTTCGTTTCAGCCTCGTTGCGCCAATAGCCGTGCATCACGAGTTCGCCGCGCACGAGTATTTCACCGTCGTCACCAATCCTGACCTCAACCCCGTTCATCGGCCGACCGACGGTATCCATAGCAAGCCCAACGCTCGGTCGGTTGCAGGAGATGACGGGGCCGGACTCGGTTTGGCCGTATCCCTGGAGCAAGGTCAGCCCCAAGCTGTGAAAGAACACCCCGATATCGGGATTGAGTGGAGCGCCGCCGGATACGAGCGCCTTCATCCGCCCACCAAAGCGGGCCTGAATGGCCGGACGCAGCGTCTTGTCGATGAGAAGGTTCATCGGCTTGTCCCAGAGCGGCATGCCCTGCCCCAGTTCCTTTGCGCCCAGGCTGAGCGCGCGGCGGAGCAGGCCCTGCTTGACCCGGCTTTCCTTTTCAAACGCCTTGACGATGCGGGCGCGAATGACCTCAAACAGGCGCGGCACCACGACCATGATCGTGGGTTTCACCTCTTCCATGTTGGCCATCAATTTCTCGAGGCTTTCGGCATAGCTGATTTGCCCGCCCAGCCCGATCGGCAAAAACTGCCCGCCGGAATGTTCGTAAGCGTGGCTGAGCGGCAGGAACGACAGGAAGGCCTCATCCCCCCAGCCGAAATCATTGGCGATGATATCCACACAGCCTTCGACGTTGAGCAGGATCGCACCGTGATGCTGCTGCACACCGCGCGGTGATCCCCCGGTGCCGCTGGTGTAGATGATACACGCTAGATCGTCGCGCTTGAACCGCGAAGCCGCTGCTTCACAAACAGCCACGTCCACGTCGCGGGAGACCAACGCCGCCCAATTGTGGATTTTCACCCCGGTCGCTTGGCCCACGCGGAGCTCCTCGATGCCGATCAGATGCTTGGTCTTGGTGGCGCGGATCGCAGCAGGGATCAAGGCTTGAGCAAGTTTAGGTGTCGAAACGATTACCGCACTCGCCCCGCTATCCTCAATGATATGCTGGTGATCGCGCTCCCCGTTGGTGATGTAAGTCGGTACCGTCACACAGCCCGCCGCCATAATGCCGAGATCGGCGATGCACCATTCGGGGCGATTCTCAGAAACCAGCATCACCCGGTCTCCGGCTTTGAGGCCAATCTCCTGGAGCGACGCGGCGAGTGAGGCGACTTGCCGCGCGGTCTCCATCCAGCTGATCGACACCCACTTTCCGTCCGTTTTGCGGGATAGGAAAGGCTTGTCTCCATTTTCGCGGGCCCGCGCGAAGAACATCGTCACGAGGTTGGGAAAATGTTCAAATTGCCGCATAGTCATGCCTCCAGCGCCCTTATACTTCCCCCTATTCGTCCAGAGCGATTCCTTCACTTCTTGGATCGGCAGCACCTTGCCAACCCTTTGCGGTCCGTTCAACCGCATTAGCTTTTGACGGGGCAATCGGGCTCGACACGACCATCCGGCCCAGCGTGGCGAGTGGCTGCATCATCGCGGAAAGCGGCGTATTTTGTTCAACCAGGATCGCTTCGCCGCCAAAGAAAATATTCGGCGCGGCAATCGCGTCTTGAGCGGAAAGCCCCCAATCCAGATGCGCAACCAGGGTTTTCATCACCTGCATGATAATCCGTTTACCTCCTGCTGCGCCGACAGCAAAGATCGCTTTGCCATCCGGGCCGTAGACAATCGTCGGAGACATGGACGAAAGCGGGCGCTTGCCCGGCTGCAACCGGTTGGCCACCGGCGCGCCGTCTTTGGTGGGGGCAAAGCTGAAGTCGGTCAGCTCATTGTTGAGGAAATAGCCATTGGCGAGCAACTGGCTGCCGAACGGTCCTTCGACGGTTGACGTCATGCTCGCCACGTTACCCGCACCGTCCACCGCGATGAAGTGGCTTGTGCCCGACACTTCGCCCGAAATCGCCGCCGTTCGGGCAGGTGCGCCGGGCGGGTTTCCGGCTTCATAGCTTGGCAGCGACGTATCGAGCGAGATCAGCGCAGAACGGCGCGCGACATAGGCCTTGTCAAGCAAGCCCGCGACGGGAACGCTGACGAAATCCGGGTCCCCCAGATATTTCTCACGGTCGGCATATGCAAGGAACATAGCCTCGGCCATCACGTGCCAGCTGCGCGGATCATCCTTGCCCATTTTCTTCATGTCGAATCGCTCGATCGTGCCGAGCATCTGGAGGATCGTCGTGCCACCAGAAGACGGCGGCCCCATGCCGCAGACTTTGTAGACGCGGTATGTGCCGCATAGCGCGGGGCGTTCCTTCGCTATGTACCGGGCAAGGTCTTCTAGCGAAACGGTCGCCGGATTGCGCGCAGCGCCCGTCGTCGCGATCTGGATGGCGTCGGCATTGTCACCACTATAGAAGGCCTTAGCACCGCCCTTGGCGATCGCCCGTAGCACAGACGCGAGCGCCGGGTTCCGGATCGTCTCCCCTGCCCGCTTGGGCACGCCATCCTTCCAATAAAGCGCCTGCGTTGCATCGAAGCCGGCCCATAGCCCTTTCATCATTGAAAGCGT
>JBJOLA010000308.1:0-3398 GCA_046045815.1 Pseudomonadota bacterium | reverse complement strand
CGCCGTCCGATCGAGATGTCCGTGGTGGCTCCGGCATCAATAACACCGTCACCATTCGCATCATAAGCTGCGTCGGGCAGTCCGTTGCCGTCAGCATCCGTCAGCAACAACCGGCTTTGATTGGTCAAGAACGGATTGTCGAGGTTGACTGTAAACGGAAAAAAGAACGTTCCTGTTGATGCAAGCACCGTATCTACTTTGTTTTGCGCGTAAGAAGCACGACCAAAAAACTCAATGTTGTCCGTCAGTTCATAGCGTGCAAGCGCAGTGGCGGTCCATTTCTGCTGCGGAACCTGCAAGAGGTTAACCGGGTTGAAGTTAAATGTGCCGGTTACCGGGCCCAAATCTCCGTTTGCGCCGAACTGCGCAAAGCAATTGCCATCGTCAATGTCCGCCGCAGAACACAGCGTTGGAAACGCACCAGCGAGTTTGCCATCAACATCAGTAAAGCTGCCTTTAGGTGATGAGAGATTTTTACGCCCGTAGGCAAAATTAGAAAATGAACGACTACCTTGGAGCAACGCAGCAACATCCGTGTAGCCAACATTAACGACGACGTTGCCACGACCTCCGCCAAAGTTATGTCCCAAAGTGACATTGCTACTCCAGCTCCGACCATCACCGCGAGACGTCAGACCGTACTGAGTATCAAGCTCAATGCCAGAAAAGTCACGTTTCGTGACAAAATTGACCACTCCGGCCATAGCGTCCGAACCGTAAACGGCTGACGCGCCGCCAGTTAAAATGTCGACGCGCTGCAAAAGAGCCGTTGGAATCATGTTAAGATCGACAATGCCATTAGCATCGTAGGGCACAAATCGCTTGCCATCTAGCGTAACGAGCGTCCGGTTTTCGCCTTGGTTTCGCAAATCGATAGTGGCGACGCCGGGGTTGCCATTATTGCTGTTGCCGCCAATGGCTTGGACCGCTTGAGGCGTAAATCTCAGAACTTCTTCTACGCTCGTCGCCCCTGAGCGCTCTATGGACTCACCAGAAACAACTGCAACTGGGCTTGCACTTGCGAGATCGGGGCGCGCGATGCGCGATCCTGTGACGACGATGACCTCTTCACTATCAGCAGCCGCTGCTGGCGCACCTTGCGCAAAAGCAGGTGCAGAAATTGCTGCAGAAATCGCCAAAACTTGAAGTGCGGTTCCGGCGCTGAGCGCCACCCGCGAAAAAATTCTTCCGCTCATCTATACATCCCTTAGTTCGTGGTCGGCTGACGATTCAGCCTGATCTTCCGACGGACGCGGGGGGACGCCGTGGCATACCCCTTTGCCGACATGACTGTTAGTATGGGCTAATTCCGCTTTGCCTGTAAAGCGTTGCGCGGGCGCGCAAGATAGTTTCGTTCAGGAGTGTCTCAAAATTGCAACACTCACCGTCACCCCTCCCCCGGCTCCACATCGACCTCGACCGCCACATCCTGTGCGCCGCTGCCGGTGACGATGCCGTCTACCGGAGCGATATCGAGATAATCCCGGCCGACCGCGACGATGATGTGATCGCCTGCCATGAAGATGCCGTTAGTGGGGTCTAGCCCGATCCAGCCCCTACCGCTGCCAACGCCGCTTTTCCCGTCGTCGGGTCCGCACCAGACGAGGACCCAGCCGTGCATCGCGTCTGCGCCCTGAAGGCGGGCTTGGCCCGGGGGGGGGGTCGTGCGGATATAGCCGCTGGCATAGGCGGCGGGCACGCCGCTTCCCCGCAGCGCGCAGATCATGATCTGGGCGAAATCCTGACAGACGCCAGCGCGGGCGGCAAAGGCCTCTGCGGGCGGGGTGCCGGTTTTGGTGGCGTCCGCATCGAAGGTGAAGGTGTGGCAGATCGTTTGCGCAAGATCGAGTGCGGCCTCCAGCACGGGCCGGTCTGGCCGCAGGAAGGCCGCGCCCCACGCCTCAATCGCGGGGTCCGCCGGGATGAAGGGCGATGGGTAGAGGAACGCGGCGGGGGAGAGATCGCCAATGTCGTGGCTCGCGCGCGCGGCCTGACCCACTGCTGCTACCGTCGGATCACCGGGAAGCATCATCGGCACCGTGCGGGTCACCCGGATTTGCGCGGTGCTGACGATATCCAGCGATGACACGGTTTCAGTGACCGTCAGCCGGACCGGGTGAGCCAAACTATTCTGGCTTTTTACCGCGGTCAGCTGCCCTGAGGGTTCAACGGTGATTTTGTGGCTGATCACCTCTTGCCCCGGCCAGTCAATCGGTGTGAGGCGCAGGTTGCAGCGCGCGAAGGCGGCGGGCTTGGCGTAAGTGAAACGCGTCAGGTGGCGGATATCATAGAGCATATCAGGCAAGCGTCATGCCAGACGCGCGCACGGTTCCGCTGCCCTGCAGAAAGAAACGGTTCGCAATGGCATCTGATAGCGCTAGAATCTTCTGCTCCAACTCCACACAGGTCCAGCCGTTGAGCGTGTCCGCCGTCAGCGTTGCAATGCGGGCGACGAGCGCAGTGGCGGCGCTTTGTGGCGGTTCCGCCATACCATCATCCTGAAGGCGGGGGAGCGCGGCGAGATGATCCCCAATGGCGGTCATCTGGAAACTGATCGAGCGGGGGTTGTAGGGATCAAGGCCAACCAGATCGCGCACCGGATAAAGCGCGAGGCCGGTGGCATAGCGCTGACGGTAACTGATCTGGACATCACAGAGATCGAGCAGGATGGTGAGATCTTCGGCGCGCGCATCATCATCGGCGAAGGCCGCGATCAACCGGCTCAGCGCGATTGCCCGCTCAATCCGTCTGCCGAGATCGTGGAAGCGCCATGCCGCCGTCCGCCCCATATGCTCGGACGCCAGCCCCGCCAGAGCGGCAAATCGGCCTTTGAGGATCATGCTCGTCTCGGAAAACGGCAGGCCGGTGGGAAATGGTGCATCAAGCTGCTGCCAGAAATCGGGTGACAGGCGTTCGCGCATCCCCTCACCGATCTGGCGGGCGGCGCTGAGCAATGAGGAGACACTGGCCTCTGCGTGAGGATCATTCAGCGATGCTGCCAATATCTGGCCGAAATCGAGGTTGGGATTGATGGGCGCTGCATGATCGCTTTCCAGCCTGATCCGGATCCGGGTCGCGGTGACGTCGGGTATAGTCGCACCGCCGCCATCGAGAAGCGAGGTGCCCGATCCTGCACGCACAAGCGCGAGCACTGCCTCACCCCGCTCGAGATAGCGGCCAAGCCAATAGAGATTATCCGCCACCCGGCTGGGCAGTGTGCCCGGATTGCGGCGGATGGCAACGCCGTCAGCGCCCGACAACAGGGTGACCGGCTTCACAGGGTTGGCGCCGTGAATGATCACGTCAGCGGACTGAGCTCCCACCCCGATGGCAGAGGCGCGGGTATCGCTGTCCGCACCGATCCGCACAAAGCCGCCGGGCATCACCGACCAATGGCC
>JBJOLA010000296.1:0-14506 GCA_046045815.1 Pseudomonadota bacterium | reverse complement strand
ACGGCAACGGTTTGCACTTGGTAATCGTTGCGGTTGCCGGTGAGAACAACCGTATCAGTGCCACCTGCGGTGCCGCCATCGCCCAACACAGTGTTCTTGAACTGGTCAGAACGGAGCATTTCAGTGAAATGCTTCTCATAATCGACGCCGCCAAGCGTGTTGTTCACCGTATCGATGATGCCGCGATTGGCGCTCGTTGTTGCCAGCGTGTCGGTATAACCAACCCGATGCGATGCACCTTGGTAGCGGGCATCTTGCAACTGAAGCGCTTCGGTTGAGCCATCATTGTTGTTGTTGTGATCATAGGTCGAAAGGACACCAGTTGCCGATTCATACTTGCCGATCAGGGCATCAAGCCGGAGTGAACCACCGATGATGATATCATCACCAAGGCCACCCGAGAATGTGTCATTCCCAGAACCACCGATCAGCCAGTTGTTATCGTCTGCGCCGGTGAGGGTATCCCCGCCTGCGGAGCCAATCACACCTTCCATTTGGAAGGATTGGACCTGCGATGGCGTACCATTAACCGTCACAGCTGGGTTGACCTGGTTGCCGAGGTCGAAAGGAACGCCGCCGGGACGAACCGAATTGTCGCTGAAGTCGATGATATCGAAACCGATGGAGCCGGGCACATTGCCTTCGTCTGCCACGCCGTCACCACCCAGCACTTCGTCGGTGCCGATCGTGAGAGCACCTGTCGCATCGCCGGGGCGGATGATGTCATCGCCGTTGCCGCCGAACATCTGATCCTGATCCGCGCCGCCGACGAGAATGTCGTCACCGTTATCGCCGTACAGGATGTCACCACCGCTGTTGCCTTCAACAAGGTCGTTACCGTCACTACCATGGGTGAACGGATCGGTATCCTGACCGCCAACAACACGGTCATCGCCCGTGCCGCCCGAAAGCTTGTCAATGCCGATGCCCCCATCAACATAGTCGTTGCCCGTGCCACCGATGAGCTGATCCGCGCCGTTAATGTCTGATCCTGACGATTCACCGTAGAGGAAATCGTCACCAGCACCGCCGTCGATCAAATCGGGGTTGTCACCACCGTACAGGTAATCGCTGCCGTTGCCGCCGTAGAGCCGGTCAATGCCGAACCCGCCATAGATTTTGTCGTTACCCTCTTCACCATAGACCGTATCATCACCGCCTTGGGCGTAGATCAGATCATTGCCCTTGGTGCCAACGATAACTTCGTTCGATTCAGCACCCGAATTTGGCGTGCCATCAAGGTTGACGAAATCATTCTGGCCTTCAAGGCTGAGCGGATCTGTGGCCGCAAGGCGAGTATCCTGCACATATTGCTTGCCACCGATGGTGATCAGCTGCCCGTCATGCGAATTCGTCGCGCCGCCGTTTGAGTAAACGCCCACGCTGCCGGTCAGGAGCGGATTGGCCCCATATTTATGCTCATTGCTCGTCGTGTTGGCGAGGTCTGGCGTGGCACCAAAGTCATAATATTTGTCGGAATAGCCGAAGATATTGCCGTTCAGATGGGTCAAGCCAGTGTTGCGCTCAACGATATCCTTGAGCTGACCGCCGCCGATTTCTTCGGCAAACTGTTGCCCTGCAAGGCGGAACAGATAGTAGAAGCGATCACCGTCCATCAGCGATTCAATCTGGTTGACGAATACCTTGTCGAAGGTTTCACCGAGCAGACCGCCGGGCTGATGTATTTCAGCCAGACCGCCGAGCCAGGTGTCGATATGGTCAAAGCCAAGATCACCGCCGCTCATGAAGAGTGTTGCCTGTTCCAGCGTAAAGCCTTCGGCTTCAGCAGTGCCTTCAACGATTGTACCCGCAACCAAGCCTGCCATCGCATTGCCCTTCGCAAGATTGCCGTCAAACGAATAGGCCGCAATGAAGTTCCCAACCGAGCCAGGGTGCTGCATATTCTGGCCGAAATCGGTCCAGCTTGTGTAGCGCGCAAGCCCGATAGCCACACGGAAATCGTTCAGCGTAGGAATGCCGAGATCGCGACCACGGGCGATGTTAATCGCGGCGAGATCGAGTGGCTGGCCGAGCAGGCCCTGGTTGAGCGCAGGTGTGACCAATTCGTCGACTTCGTTCATCTGCTGATGCGTCATGCCGAGCAAGATTGCGGACGGCCCGATGCCTGCATAAGCATCCGGATTGAGGAAGGCATCGCGCAAGGCATAGCCCATGATCTTGCCGGTCAGGCCGTGGGTCGGATCAATCGTATCGATCGTTTCACGCAGCGTTGAGTGACCAAAGCGGAACGCAGCCTGCGCATATTCGAGCGAAACAGCGGCATTCTTGTCTGGCGAATAGCCGACAAATTCCTGGATATTCGGCGTGACGTTGCGGGCATATTGATCGACCGCAGCATGCTGATATTCCTGCTCCACCACCAGTTTGGCCGCCTCGAACATCTTGTCGAGGTTCCACGTGACTTGCGTCGCGGCGGCTGCCGCCCAGCCTTGGTGCGCACCGGCAGAGTTCAGAATTTCAACATCGCCAACTGCCTGAACAGCATGGATATCGCCAGCGGCGACCTTGATGAAATCATGCGATCCGTTCTGAATGCCAGCGTTGGTATCAACCTGGAATTCGTGCAGGTTGGCAAAGCTGTTGGTCGAAATGGCTTCACGGTGAAGCGCGTCAGTCAAGTTTCCGACCTGATAATTATGCTCTTCATGGAAGACGTGATGGATTGATGTGAGGCCGAAATTCTCGTTCACCCGGCCGTCGCCAGCGATATAGTGATCGCCAACTGAGGCCAGCAGGATGTTGCTGACGGCGGTGTGGTCAAGGCCGGTGATTGTGCTCTTGATGCTGAAATCACCAAAGTTGACGAATGGCAGCAACGCGCTGGCACCAGTAAGCGCTGGGCCAGGGACCCATCCCGTCAACGTCAGAACACCACCTGGTGCGAGTGTCAGCGTGGCGAGTGGATGCGCCGAAGTCGAAAGCCACGTGTTGAGCGTCGTGAGTGCCGCATCGACCAAAGTGTCTTGCGCCCCATTGCCTTGATGGAGATTGACCTCGTCAAAGCGCGGATTCATGTCCAGGATCAGCGCAGAACCGCTGGTGCCTGTGCTAACATGGCCCGCCGAGTCACGGTTGCGATAGTTGGAAACATCTTCCCACGTTAGTCCGTCGCGTCCGGTTGCTTCAACATGCGCGCGCAGTTCGTTTAGCGTTGGCAAAGTCGCATTGGTCAGATTGCCGTTGGCATCTTTCCACTGGGTTGCCAGCGTTTGGCCATCAAGCAAGTTCATCCCCGCATGGAAGGCGCCGCTGACAGGATCGACCACCCACTTGCGCAGCAACGTTGTCAACTGATCATGCGAGCCATAGGTCTGGCTTTGATCGATGAACGGCGAAGTGTGGTTCACATATTCCGCGCCGTTGGCATCAACCGAATTGACCGTCGCGCGGTTGATCGTGATTTCGTGAACCGGGCGTCCGTCGGGACCCATCATGCCGTACAGCGGATCGGTCGTCGCGAGTGTGATTTTGACCGTCGCACCCTGGCCGCCCTTGTCGATGAAATCGAGGCCGTGATCGAAGAACTGGCCGAACAGCACGAAGAAGCCGTTAGACGGCGAAACGCCGGGGTTGAGGCCGCCGATGAAATGATCACCTTCGCCAGCTGATCCAGCAAAGCGAGCCTGCGTATCAACCTGGCCAAGGCCGCCGTTAAGCGTGGTTTCCAGCTGACCCCAGCTCGTTACAACCGGTAGACCGCTTGTGGGGTTATAATAGATTTCAGTCGGTGAATGGTTCACTGCAAGTGGATCACCAGCGTGATTAACATCGCCCCATGTTTCATAAGTGACGCCCGCCGTCGTGGTCGCCAGACTGATCATACGGGGGGTATAGTCGACGACGTTGTTGACCGTGATCGCCGTGCCATCAACGGCATGCTGCGTACCGCCAATGGTGATCGCATAGTTGGTGTTCAGTGTGCCGTTGACGTTGAATGAACCGGCGGTCGTGCCGTCACTGTAGGTCTTATAGTAGGTGGCAACAGCAGCAAAAGCATTTGGATCATAAATACCGGCGGTGCCGCTGTAGATCGGCGCATAGTTCGCATAGTCTGCCGCAGCACTGCGGATAAAAATCTGATCAACCGCGCCCCATGTCGGGTGCAGCAGGTTGTTGTTGAGACCCGATGGATCGCGCAGGCCCGAAAGATCGGTCACGGTTTGATAGGACGGGCCATAGAGTTCAACAGCAGCAATCGCTGTCGCGCTCGCCGGATCATTCGAGGTTGCATGGTAAATTAGCGCGTGGTTCTTATCATAAACATCGGTCGTACCGTCCCAATTGAAAATGAAATTGCCGGCCAGATCATAGAGAGGGCGGAACTTCACTTGATCCAATAGGAAGCGGATATCAGTTGAATTGAAAGCGAAAGGCTTAAGAGCTGATGTATAAAGAGTCATGACTGTCCCCTTGCGTGAATCGACACGCGTTATGTTGAAGTATGGAGTTGTCAGATTGGCTTGCCACCACTCGGATCTTGACGATCCCGCCTTAACCTGACCTCTGCCTGCATTTTATAGCGACGCGTTTTTGTAATCAATGTGATTTACGACACATTAACCTTTTTTGTGGCATCTGTTCATGTTAACCTTCGTGAGCGCGCGTTTCCGAGAAAACCACGTCAATTCTGTAACTTAGCGCCGGAGTACCCGTGCCAAAATCGGACGTTTATTAAGGTTAAGCGATTCTGATTGGTAAATTTTGATCTGACTGCGCTGCCAAAATTCATCGATTGAGCGTCGAGTCGATACCCTATGCGCGTCGAGTCGAAATCGAGTCGCGCCACTCGCCGTCGCTGACGGGGGCGCGCTGACCAGCGACGATTTCTGCTGCTCGGCAGAGTGAACGTCGCCCCACCGACTGATGCCGCAATCTTTTTGATCACATGATCGGGGGGGGGGCGATTTTTATGTCCGATTTGGATGGAGGGAACGCGCCCAATCTCAAGCACTTGTGGCGCAAAGGCCAACGGACTATCATCCGTTATGGATATACATGTTGTCGAAAGAGGGGTTACAGTGGCTAGTTCTGTGCGTGAGAGTTCGCTCTTGAGAGAGGTCCGCACTGTCTTTTTGGCTGAGCCGTCGCAGGATGAACTGCGCGATGCTGCCGAGACGTCGTTCCGAAAATTGGGTGAAGAGCTTATCGGATTTGCCAGTAATTTGCCTTCGGGCCTGTTCGACGCGCTGCCGCTCATTCAAATGGCGACTTCGGGGGTCGTTGTGTGTGGCGTCGGCAAATCCGGCATCGTCGCTGGAAAAACGGCTGCGACGCTCCGCTCGACAGGAACACCGGCTCATTTTTTGCACGCGGGTGAAGCCGCGCACGGTGACATCGGCATGTTGCAACCCGGGAATTGCGTCATACTCGTTTCCTGGAGCGGAGAAACGAAAGAACTCGTCGATATTTTGCCGACGATAAGAGGGCGACACTGCCCTGTCATCGCGATAACCGGACAGCCGCTGTCGACAATCGCAAAATCTGCGGATGTCGTCATCGATTGCTCGTTGCGAAACGGCAATCACGGAGGATGGCTGGTGCCAACCACGTCGACCGGTGTCTTGATGGCGATGGGTGACGCGCTAGCTCAGATGCTTCGGGTCTCGGGCCAAGTGAGTATGTCGGATATCGCGCGGCTTCATCCCGGCGGAAATATTGGTGACCGATTGACGCAGACCGTCGCCGAGCGGATGCACAGCGGTGATCTGCCCACATGTCGCTTGGAACAGGTGTTTTCGGAAGTGAGCGCCGAAATGAGCAGAGGTGGCCTTGGCGCAGTCATGATCATGGAGGGATCCAAGATGCTCGGGATCATCACCGATGGGGACGTGCGCCGGGCTGTTCAGCAAGGGGATAGCACACTTACTGCGCGCGACTTTATGACGCATAGCCCAGCGACAATTAGCCCGGATGATCTCATGATGGTTGCGCTAGATCGCATGCACGAATTGCGTATTACGGTGATGGTCGTTGTGGACGACGAAGGGCTGGTTGTCGGGATGCTGTCTATTCATGATTGATCGAAGCAATGCGCCGCTGTTTGCGGACACGTCGAAGCTTTTGGTGGTGGCGGGTCCTTGCGTCATTGAATCGCGGAACTTTGCGCTGGAAACCGCGCATGAGCTGGCCGAGATGGCACAGGCCGCGGGCGTGTCGATTATCTACAAGTCTTCGTTTGATAAAGCCAATCGGTCAAGCGGCTCCAGCTTTCGCGGTGTCGGGTTTAGCGAAGGTCTCGCGATACTATCGGACGTGCGCGCGTCTGGCGTGCCCGTTGTCACCGATGTTCATGAGGCTTGGCAGGCGGCCGAAGCTGCTCAAGTCGTTGATATGTTGCAAACCCCCGCACTCTTGTGCCGCCAAACCGATTTGATCGAAGCCGTCGCTGTTACTGGCAAGCCCGTCAATTTTAAGAAAGGTCAATTTCTCAGCCCTTATGAGATGGCGAACGTGATTGGCAAAGCGCGCGCTGCTGCCTCTGGCGCTGGATTTCAAGACCCCGTCTTTTTCGCCTGTGAGCGCGGCACGAGCTTTGGCTACAATAATCTCGTCGTGGATATGCGCGGCCTTGCCATCATGGCGAACACATGTGGTTGCAGAGTGATGTTCGACGCCACACATTCAGTGCAACTGCCAGGAGGCGCGGGAGAGAGGAGCGGGGGTGAACGGGAATTTGCACCAATTTTGGCACGTGCCGCGCTCGCCACCGGTGCTGTCTCAGCGATCTTTCTCGAAGCCCATCCTGATCCAGACAGCGCACCGTGCGATGGCCCGAACATGATCAAATTTTCTGACTTGCAGAAAACGCTTATTCAGCTGCGGCGCATATTTGAGCTGGTTCGAGCGTCAGATTGAGCCGCTAAAGCTAAATTTTCACATTGAAACAAGATGTTGCAGATTTATGACAGGCAACATATAGTGATGTCTCGTTACGGGGTTCGCACCAAACACTATAGCTACAAGAGGCAGCTACACTGCTTTGTAGCGGCGTGCGAAAGGGGTAGTTGTGTTGAGCGGAGCAAAATTGGCCGTTGTTGAGACGGCAGAGGACGAAAATTTCCTTACGCGCGGGCCGCGTGCTTTTGCAGGTCGTAACGTTCTGCTCTTGCAGGGGCCTTTTGGGCCATTTTTTCGCAGGTTCGCCGTCGATCTGATGAATGCTGGCGCACAGGTGCTGAAGGTCAACTTCAATGCAGGTGACGCTTTGTTTTATCCCTTTGGTGCGGTCAACTACCGCGGCACCACGGAAGGCTGGCCCGCGTTTTTAGAGCAGCTGATTTCGGTAAGGGGCATTGATGCCATCATCATGTTTGGTGATTGTCGGGAAATGCACCAAATGGCGCTGTCCACTGCGAGGCGGCTCAACATCGAAGCGTTCGTGTTTGAAGAAGGATATGTGCGCCCAGACTATGTCACTTTGGAACGCCACGGCGTCAACGGCTTTACGTCGCTGCCCCGCGATCCGAACTTTTACCGTGGCCTCGGAGATACTGCTCTCGACACCCCAAGTCCCGTGGGTTCTGCGGTCCAAATTGCGGTCGTGTGGGGTTTTTTCTACTATTTGGTTGCGAATTTTGGACGAATTTTCTTCCGGCACTATCGGCACCACCGGGGATTTACGCTGTTTGAGGCGATCCCGTGGTGGATATCATTCGCCCGAAAATATTGGTACCTCTGGCGCGAGCGTGGCATGCTTGATCGCCTCACGAGCGCAAATGCGCCACCGTTTTATCTGGTGCCTCTGCAAGTCTTCAACGACACCCAATTGCACATCCATTCTAACGAGCGCTCGGTAGAAATATTCATCCAGAAGGTCGCAACATCATTTTCTGAAAATGCACCAAAAGACAGTGTTTTGGTTTTAAAACATCACCCTATGGATCGCGGTTACATCACCTATGCCCGTTTCATCCGTAAACTGAGCGCGGAATTGGCGCTAGGAGACCGGATCATCTACATTCACGATCAACATTTGCCGACACTGCTGGGCAAAGCAAGCGGTTTGATTACGATCAACAGCACGGTGGGAATGTCGGCGCTGTTGCACGAAGTTCCCGTCGTAACACTTGGCAGAGCCTTCTATGACATTGCGGGACTAACTCATCAGGGCGCACTTGACACGTTCTGGACCGAAGGATCAAAAATCAAAATTGAAATGCCATTGTTCAGAGCCTTTCGAAGCTACGTCATAAATTCCACCCAGTTGAACGGTAATTTTTACAAGCGCACACCAGGATCGCCAACACGCTCAGGACTTATTTGGCCGCTGCCCGGGAACCGCCCGCAACAACGGAAAAACGTCGTTTCCCTTACATTTTTGGAAAGTCGCAATGAACCTCAATTGGCCATCGGCTCTGCTGATAGTTGCTAGGAAGTTCACACGTGGACCGGTTTTGTGCGACGGGGCTTAATTCTCAATCATAAAGCGGCCACCGCCATTGACTGCATGATTTGAGGCATAGGGTGGGGGGTGCCCGCCGACTGCAAGTCATCCGCCTTGAAAAGCAGAATCGTCAATCGCCATCGGGAGTGCGAAATTGCCAATTTCGCTTGGGCGAACGCGGTAGTGGCGCGCGCCGTCCGGCTCTTCCTTGACGAGGCGGAAGCCCAAATTGTCGAAATGATCCTTGACCATCCCGTTTTTTGACGTGGGGCGATACTGGGCCGAAATTTCTCGAATACCTCTTTTTTCAAGCCCGCCTTTTAAAACTTGCAGCATGGCCATCTCGACCTTTCTGCCAAGCACGCGGCAACTCATGACCCAATCGGTGATCGTCGCTTGATCGCCCGCAAGCGCGCAGATGATCAGGCCGATCATCCCGAGTTCGCCAAAGCGGTCTGACAGGCTGACTTGGATTGTCAGCCTGTTATCGGCAGTTTCAATTTCGACAACCTCGAACTCAGTCAGCCGGCGTGTCATCAGATTGAATTGATTGGTCTTGTTGATGAGTTGCGTAATACGTGTGCGCCCCACCTGATCGAAGGGGCGCGCGACCAGTTTCATGTCTAGGCTCGACAGATAGTCACCCAGATTGCGGGACTTTGCCTCAACGTCGGCGCGCAGTGCATTTGTCGCATAGCTTTCCGCACGCGAGCGGTCCTCAACATTGAAATCTGTCGCTTCGAAATAGCCAGCCGACTGCAAGTGCCACGGAAACCAAGCCGGATCGTTCGGCAATTCCGGAACGGCAACAGAAGGCAGCGCTGATCTTACGTGCGCGCGTTCGGCAGGATTATCATCAAGGAAAACGAGCGAATCCAAACCAATGTTCAGCGATTTCGCAATTGCTTCCAGATTGCTTGCCTTGTCGGTCCAATTCGACTGGAAAATCGCAATGTCAGATTCCTTCAGCAGCATTTCGGGATGCTCACGAAAGGGCGAACGCGCGACCTCATCGTCATTCTTGGAACAGACCGAGAGGATGATACCGCGTTGGCGCAACTGTTTCGCCATATGCTGGACCGCCAGAAAGGCTTCACCTTTGGCACTCCCGGGACCAAGCACGATTTTGGCCAGACCTTCATCACCAATGGCCCCGCCCCAGAGCGTATTGTCTAAATCCAAGACCAGGCACTTCCGTGATTTCCCTCTGATTGACCCAAGCAATCGTCCGACAATCTCCGCAAAGGCCGCGTTACAATCTGCGGCGAAGGGAAGCTTGTAGGCGAACCACTGAACGGGGTCATGCCAACGATCGAGGCCGATGCGTGATGCAAGGTGCGCAACGTCAAGGACATAGCTTCCCGTCCGTCCAGCATAATCGAGAATAGCGGCATTCACCTGCGAAATGTTAGTGCTTGCTGCTTCCGCAATCCTCATTTCGCTGTTTCCGAACAGGGAGATCGACGGGCGAGCGAGCAACGGCAATATGATCGGGGCTCCAGCATTCACGCGAAGAGCGTCGGCGGCAGAGAGGAGGCGTTCAATCGCCAGTTGGGCCCGAGCCGCGCCGTCATTGGGGTCAAAACTCTCCAGCCCCAACCAGCGATAATCAATCGCCAGCAATATCGCATCCGCACCCGATCGCGAAATGTTCGATTCCGGGTTCAGCGCCTCCTGCATCACTTGGTCAAAGTCAGCCACGACAATTTCCACCGCCACGCCGTGGCGCGCCGCCGCTAGGGGAATGTCGTCGGCGATGAAGTCCATTGTCGCATTGGAGACGATACCAAGTTTGAAAGGCAATAGCGGACCAAGGTCTGCTCCTGCTTCCCGGGCTTTGTCGAGCGCGCGCCGAAACGCGACCGCTTGTCGTGGTTGGGCCGCATGCTGCGCAAGATAGTGCAGCGTCTCACCGACGGGTGTGTCAAGCGTGTTCGCCGCGCGGCAGCGGGAGGAGAAGTCGCTTGGCGCTTCGGGCAACCACGGCAAATCGGCAAAGCTGAATGGCAAGTAGCTAAGTCCCTGAACCCTGTTTGGAAGCGATCAAATCGACAAGCTCCCCAACTGTTTCCGGGGCAGTAATCTCATCAGATTCAAACCTGATGCCAAATTCCTCTTCGACTGCGACGATCAGTCGGACGTGATTTGTGCTATCCCAATCCGCGACATCATCGGCCGACATTTCCTCCGTCGCAACCAGATCATCTTCGTCAAATATGTCGCGCATGACGTCATTTACGCGACTGAAAATTTCAGAACGTTCCATTGATTTCTTCCTTGTTGGATTGGCATGGGGAGTGGATCAGACCGGCTTTCTTGCGGTGACGACGCAGGAAACAGACTGTTTGCGCTTTACTGCCTTTTCGAGGGTGACACCCGACATCGGATATGCAGCTGAATCCTCAACGTCGAGCCCGGCTGCGCGCGCGGTGTCGCAGGCATGCTCTATCCCTTCAAACAAATAGATATGATCTGGCATAGGGCTATTCGCGGGCACATTGATCCACAAGGAGCCGCCGGGGCGCAACCAGGCCGAAGCGGCGCGCAAAGCCGCAACTGGGTCTTCGAGATGTTCCAGAATTTCACTCATGACAATTGAATCGAACCGCCCCCCTGCATCCGCATCACCCGCGTCAAACAAATTCTGCAATGTGAGATCTACGGGTCGCTCAACGCCCAGGGTTTCAAGCGCGTGGCGGGTATTCTTTATGCTAGTCGGACTAACATCCCAGCCCGCGAGCGACCCCGTCCGTTCGCTCATCGCCGCAAAATAGAGAAAAATACCGTGCCCCGGGCCGATTTCCAAAAGGTCCGCGCCCGTTTTGAGTCTGGGCAAATATGAATTAACGAAATCACCGATTGCATGCGCATGATGATCCCAGACGATATCGGAAATCAGCAGCCCATTCATATAGCGATTCATGAACGCTGCGTTCGCATAGCATTCCCGGTTTGCATCTTCGAACGAGCTCAGGCGGTATCGACCGTTCCGGCGAAAGAATAATTCCTCGGGCATCACGATCTCGTCGCACAGGAAGCGATAATCCGCACATAGCGTATCAATCCCGCCGGGGATCGTGGTGGCAAGCGTCTGCACGATCCCGGCAAGCGTTTCCGAAACGCGCAAGACATCCGGCGCACGACTTGCAAAACTCTTGTCGAGATAGGATTTGTGTTCCGGCCAGCGGGACAGAATATCACCAATCAACGTCTGAAGCGCTGAGCCGGCGGGAGGGAGCGTCATCGAGAAGCCTTTTCAATATCGAATGCGGTTATGCTGAATTCATGACGATGCGTGGGGGCCTCGATAAGTTCAACAATAAAGCGAGCGGAAGTCACAAAAAACTGGATGTTTGCACCGCCATAAGCGATCGCAGGCTTCGGTTCGCTGGTTGGCGCGGCGCCACCAGCCCGCAAGATTTGCGCCCCCGCTGTGAGATCGGGCACAAGGTAAGCAACATGATTGAGGATCGCTTTGCCTGTCGAAAGTGCAGCATGAACGGGGCTGGTTTCATCAATCGGTTCGAGCAGTTCGTAAACAACGCCCGCCCGGTCCCGGCCAAACTGCAGGATCACACCGTTGACCGGATCGCGCACCTCCGGCGTCCACGCCGTAATGCCCAGCGCACCGCCGATTCCCTTGCGCCCGCGCGCCAGTGATTTGGTGACGAGTCCGAGATGATCAAAGGTCCAGTGAGGCATGGTAGCATCGATTAGACGTGTCGTGCCTCGTCTGCAACATAGGGCTGCCGCAATCTTGAATAGGCCCGAGGCGCGAGCGCGATTCCGGATTTATTTAATCAGACAATCGGGGCGCGCCTCCCTGCACCCCGCTACGATCAGCCAAGTTATTCGCACCGAGTGCACCGGAACTGATCAACCCGTGTCCGGATCGGCGGTCGTTGGTGGGGTATTGAAGCCGCCTGCAACCACATTGTGGGCGAACGTCGACAAGCCAGGATCGCATCAGTACCCGAGTGGATGCCTGGCTCATCAGGTTGATCAACGGCGATCAACCATATTGACAATATATTGTCAGTTAGACAATATGTTTGAATGATCGAACTTCAAAACCAGCCCAGCCAAATTCAGATTGATCAACTTCTAAATGCCGCATTCCGGTTGAGCGGCACCTTACTCTCGACGCGAGACAAGATGGTAAAGGATCTCGGGCTTACGAGCGCGCTTTGGCAGGTGTTGAATGAGGTGGTGGGTGAAGAGCGAGGACTTAGTGCCGCCCAAATTGCCCGTCGGATTGGGCTGACGCGGCAGGCAGTACAACGCACGGCGAATGATCTGGTGGCAGCAGGCATGACCGCATTTGCTGACAACCCGGCCGACCGCAGAACTCAGCAAATTTTGATAACTGACAAGGGGAAGGCGGCACTAGAAACGGCCAATGCTCGCCAGTTTGAATGGGTCCGTTCATTTGGAAACGCGCTTGAAGGAGGCACTTTAGGCAATGCCGCGGAATTCCTCAACACGGCGACCGTTATAGTCGGCGCGCTTCCCGAGGCGCAGTCAGTGTTGTTTCAAGAGGTCACCTCTCAACCAATCGCCGCTGCCGATCCGCCGCCTCAGGGAACGCAAGCCAAAAAGTCGCGCATTTTTGAAGGGGTCAACAGCCATATTCTGGAGCAGGTCAAGGTTGGTCTGTTGGTCCCTGGTAGCAAACTTCCCTCAGAACGTGTTCTCTCGGCGAAACTCGGCGTGGGGCGTCCGGCGGTCCGTGAGGCGTTGAGAAGTCTCGAAATATCAGGTGTGCTGCGCTTCCAGCGAGGTGCACGTGGCGGTGCTTTCGTCAAAGAAAGCGGGTCCGACGGCATTGAGACTTCGATTCGATCAATGCTCATTTTGGGAAGACTGCCGCTTTCGGATCTGCTCGATGTGCGCGCAAGCCTGCTCGGGCAATGCGCACGGCTTGGCGCTGAACGCGGCACGAAGCAAGACTTTGCAAGGCTGGACAGCAATATCGACGAACTTGAAAGGTGCATCAATACATTCAATAATCAGTTTCCCGCGATCGAACCCGCCGTGGAGTTTTACCGGCTTGCGGCAAGATCATCGCACAATCCGTTGATGATACTGCTCGTCAACGCGATTGCTGGTCTCGTTGCCGAAATGTTGACGAAGCTCGAACACCGTCCCCGTCGGGACTCTGTTTCGGCTCGGCGGGAAATGGTTGCCGCCATGCGCGAAGGCCGTGCAGATGATGCCGCGCGGGTGATACGGCTGCATTCGCATGACACCAACCTATTGCTCCTTAAGTCGAAACAGTCCTTCGTCCACTTGGCCTGACGAAGTCTGCGACTTGCGGCATTTGATGGGACGGTAGCCTTCAAACGAAGGCGTGAAGTTACATTTCGTCGCGCTCGTTAGCGCCTGAAGCCGGACGGATCCATTCTCGCGAATCGGCATGTTTTTGCTCTTGGAGGAAAAGCATGCGCCACTCCAACGCAAGATAGTAAACCACTTGACGAGTTGTGAAGCATCTCTATATTCAAAGGTATTACCAATAAAAGGGAGAGATGAAATGACGCGTGGGTTCGAAAAATCAGTGTTGATGGTTGGTGTGGCGCTGGGTGCGATCATTTGGACGCCGATGGCAGCGGCGCAAACCGCACCTGCGGTCGATACTGCCGTTAACGACCCCACGGAGATCATCGTCACCGCCAACAAGCGCGAAGAAAATCTGAACAAAGTGGGCCTGACGATCACCGCCATCGGCGCCGAAGCGCTACAGACGCGCAGGATATCGTCTCTGGAAGATATTGCGTCCGTCATTCCCGGCCTTGCTTATTCTACCAGCACGACGAACACCCCAATCTTCACCTTGCGCGGCGTCGGCTTCCAGGAAAGTTCGCTCGGCGTTTACCCGGCGGTCAGCGTCTATCTTGATCAGACCCCGCTCGCCTTCCCGATCCTGGCTGCCCACAGCGCATATGATCTTGAGCGGATCGAAGTGCTTAAAGGGCCGCAGGGCACATTGTTCGGCCAAAACTCTACCGGCGGCGCGATCAACTATATTGCCGCCAAGCCGACCAAGACATTGGAAGCTGGTGGTGACATTGGCTACGGTCGCTTCGGTTCGATCGACGGCAA
>JBJOLA010000282.1:0-2590 GCA_046045815.1 Pseudomonadota bacterium | reverse complement strand
CGGTGATTGATGCGGTCAAGGCTGCCGTCGACCGGGGCCAGCAGGAAGTGATCCTGACCGGGGTTGATCTCACAAGCTATGGCCCTGATCTGCCGGGCGCGCCGACGCTGGGGCAGCTGGTGGAGCGCATCCTCACCTATGTTCCTGCGCTTAAGCGGCTCCGGCTTTCGTCGCTGGATTCGGTTGAGATTGACGAGCGGTTGGAAGAGCTGATCACCGGTGAGCCGCGTGTGATGCCCCACGTCCACCTGTCACTGCAATCGGGGGATGACATGATCCTCAAACGGATGAAGCGCCGGCATAGCCGGGCAGAGGCGTTTGCGTTGGTGGATAGGCTCAAATCCAGACGCCCCGAAATTGCCATCGGCGCCGATATTATTGCGGGCTTCCCGACCGAGAGTGAGGCGATGTTTGCGAATAGCCTCAAACTGCTCGACGATTGCAATATCGTGTTCGGGCATGTCTTCCCTTACTCACCGCGCCCCGGCACGCCTGCTGCCCTGATGCCCCAAGTAGAGCGCCCGATCATCAAGGCGCGGGCGGAGCGGCTGCGAACTGCGGCGCAGGCGCGCAAGGCGGCGTGGCTCAATTCGCTCATTGGCACCCGCCAGCGCGCGCTCATCGAACTGGACGGCCAAACCGGCCACGCTGAAAATTTCGCGAACGTGCGACTTGATCATAAGCTCCCGGACGGCAATATGCGAGGGACCATGATTGATCTGACCATCACCGCCAGCGACGGCCAAACATTGACCGGCATAGCAGCGTGAGCGAAACCACCCCTTGGCATAAGAAACTGATCGGCGGCTTCAAAAAGACATCCGAACGGCTGACCGACAATCTCACCGGGCTTGTCACCAAATCGAAGCTGGATGGTGCAACCCTCGACGGTATTGAGGAGGCGCTGATCGTTTCCGATCTTGGCCCCGCTACGGCTGCGGCTGTGCGCGCACGGCTTTCAGATAGCCGCTATGATCGAGGGATTGACGAGGCAGGTGTCCGTGAGGTTGTGGCAGACGAGATCGCTAGGGTGCTCGCGCCCGTGGCGCATCCGATTGAGATTGATGCCTTCCCGCGTCCGCAGGTGATCCTGGTGATCGGGGTCAACGGATCGGGCAAGACCACGACCATTGCAAAGCTTGCACATCTGTTTCTGGAGCAGGATTACGGCGTGATGCTGGCGGCGGGGGATACGTTCCGGGCTGCCGCAATTGGCCAGCTCAAAATATGGGCAGACCGGCTCGGTGTGCCGATCATTTCAGGCCCGGAAGGCGGGGACGCGGCGGGCCTCGTGTTCGACGCGGTAAAGCAGGCGACAGCCACGGGCATCGACGTGTTAATCGTTGATACAGCGGGAAGGCTGCAAAATAAGCGTGAGCTGATGGATGAGCTGGCAAAGATCAAGCGCGTCCTCGGCAGGATCAACCCGGCATCGCCGCACAATGTCGTGCTCGTGCTGGATGCGACGACCGGGCAGAACGCGCTCAGTCAGATTGAGATATTCAAGGAAGTCGCTGGAGTGACAGGATTGGTGATGACGAAGTTGGACGGCACCGCACGCGGCGGCGTATTGGTCGCAGCGGCGGAGAAGTTCGGATTGCCGATCCACGCCGTCGGTGTGGGCGAAACGCTCGATGATCTGCGCCCGTTCGACGCGCACGAAATGGCGAGCGCGATTGCGGGGGCCACGTCATGACCGGCAAGACATACCCAAGTTGGCTTCCCGCGACGCTCGATTATGCGCCGCTGCTGATTTTCTTTGCGGCCTATAAAGTCCTCGGCATTTTTGGCGGCACGGCAGTGTTTATGATCGCGATCACTGCGTCCGTGATTATCGCGAAGATCAAGGTGGGGCGGGTGTCTCCGATGATGTGGATGTCCGCGATCCTCGTCGTCGGCTTTGGCGGGCTAACGATCTATTTCCATGATCCGCGTTTCATTCAGGTTAAGCCGACGATCATTTATCTCATGTTATCGGCGTTGCTGTTCGGTGGCTTGCTGCGCGGCAAGGCGCTGCTCAAATATGTGCTGGAACACGGCTATGCGGGGCTGTCCGAAGTCGGCTGGCGCGCGCTCACCCGCAATTGGGCATGGTTTTTTGCGGCGATGGCGCTGTTCAACGAAGTGGTCCGCGCGAATTTTAGCTTTGATGCATGGCTGACGATCAAAGTCTGGGGCCTAACAGGCATGTCCGTACTGTTTGCGATGGCCAATATCCCAATGCTGATGAAGCACGGCCTGGGCGAGGAAGAGTCATCCAAAGCGTGACGCTTGCAATGCTGTGATACTGTGATACTGTGACAGGGGTGAAGAACGTCACGATCGCCCTTGATGATGAAGTCCACCGCCTCGCCCGTATCCGCGCGGCGGAAATGGGCACATCGCTTTCTGCTTTGGTGAAGGACTATCTGAACGGGCTAACCGCAGGTTCAGCCGCTGTCGGAGTAAGTGAAATGCCGATGAGCTTTGCGTCTGAGTCAACCACAGCGCTGAAACTGCCGCCGCGCAGTCTGGGGCAAATGAAGGGCGAAATCTGGCTCGCCGATGATTGGGATAAATGGTCTGAGGAGGAACTGACCTCCTTCGAGGC
>JBJOLA010000227.1:0-4495 GCA_046045815.1 Pseudomonadota bacterium | reverse complement strand
CTCGTAGCGACCGATGATGAGCGCATATTCGACTTCGTCATAGCATTGGGCGTTGAGGCAGTGATGACAAGTCTGTCAGCGGACAACGGCAGCGCTCGCGCTCTGATGGCTGTGCAGGGGCGGCAAACCCTTCCCGGTGTCGTGGTGAATTTGCAGGGGGATGCGCCCTTCACGGCGTCAACAACTATCGCAGATATTCTCAATGCGGCCCGCACAGCTGACGCGGCGGTGGTAACGCCAGTTGTTCGATTGGATTGGGCGGCGCTTGACGCGCTGCGCGAGACGAAGCGCCACTCACCCTTCACGGGCACCACTTGCGTCCGCAGTCGCGATGGCCATGCGCTGTGGTTTTCCAAGGCAATCTTGCCTGCCATCCGCGATGAAGCGAATTTGCGCGAGAGCCAGTCGGTGTCACCCGTCTGGATGCATATTGGTGCCTATGCCTATCGTTTGGAGGCGCTCCACCATTTCGCAGCGCTGCCGGGTGGGGATTATGAACAATTGGAGGGGCTGGAACAGCTTCGGTTGCTTGAAGCAGGCTGTTCGATCCTGACGCTTGAAACGGCACCCTCGATCTGGCCTATGACTGGAATTGACACCCAAAAGGATGCCGATCACGCGACGGCATTGATTGAAAAATTTGGCGATCCGATCGAAAGCCTGTGACTCCCGGTTTCAGTCGACCACATCAATTTTCAAAAGCTTGCGCAGGCGTTTTTCCAACTTGCCGCGGAAAATGAGCATCGGGAACGGCACATTTGCGTCCAGATTGGCGATTCCATCTGCCAGCGTCAACGCTCCTTCGATGTTGCTGCCGAGGAGCCGGGCCGAAAAATTCAATGTGTCGCCATCCCAAGTCGCCGCGCCGCTACCGCCTTGTTCGCCTAAATAGTTGGTGAGGCGCAGACGCTCTTTTTCAAGCCGTTGCCGCGCTTCATCAAGCGCGATTTGAAAGGAGAGTTCAAGGGTCAATTTAGTCAAGACGATGCTCCGAAATTGGGGGTCAGGCGTTAGCGCCTTTTGCTGCGGGCGCAAGCCGATCCCCGATCTCAAGCACGGTGCCCTGGACGCTTGCTCGATCGATTATAAGTTACCCAGAAAATTCGCTTGACACATAGGAAACGTCCTACTATACTCCACCTTGACATCGGAAACAGCCACCGCCGTGGGCACCACTATCGGCAAAAATTTAAAGTCCCAACAGCGTCACCCCGCCGCCGCGAACGGATAATCGGTGTAGCCTTCCGGCCCCTGTGCATACCAGCCCTTCGCACCGCCGAGGACGTTGAGATCAAGCCCTTCTGCAAACCGCCGCGGCAGATCAGGATTGGCCATGAAGGGGCGGCCAAAGCTGACGGCATCGGCAACGCCGCTTTCCAACTCGGCCTGAGCCTCCGCCAGTGTCCGATCTGAATTGGTGATCAGCACGCCCTTGAAATGCTTGCGCAACACAGGAGAGAGACGCGGGACATCGGTGCTGCCGAACGTGCCCTTGTCGTCTGGTTCGCGCAGTTCAAGATGGGCGATGCCGATTCCGTCCAGCATCGCGGCGACCGCCGAAAATAAAGCTTCGGGTTGGCTATCATCCACGCCTTGGGAATCACCGTTGGGGGCAAGACGAACGCCGACACGCCCTTTGCCGACTTCGCCGCAAACCGCCTCAGTCACTTCGCGCAGCAGCCGCATGCGATTTTCGAATGACCCTCCGTAAACATCCTCGCGGAAGTTTGAATTGTCCCGCAGGAACTGATCGAGCAGATAGCCATTGGCGCTGTGGATCTGGACGCCGTCAAAGCCGACTGACATCGCATTGCGGGCAGCGTTGACATAGTCACCAACAACGCGCGGCATTTCATCGAGGCGCAGCGCCCGTGCCTCCTCCAGAGGTTGCTTCCCCTGAAACGTGTAGGCTTGGCCCGGCCCGGTCGTGGCGGACGAAGAAGCACCAGGTTGCCCGTCATTGTAGCTCGAATGGACCAGGCGTCCCATATGCCAGAGCTGCGCGATGATCTTGCCGCCCGCAGCGTGCACAGCTTCGGTGACCGGCTTCCAAGCCTCCACCTGTTCGGGCGTCCACAGCCCCGGCGCAAAAGGCCAGCCAAGGCCTTCTTGTGAAATGCCAGTTGCTTCGGAAATGATCAGCCCTGCGGTGGCCCGCTGTTCATAATAAGTCCGCATCAGATCACTAGGGATGCTCCCCGGATCGGCACGTCCACGGGTGAGCGGCGCCATGATGATGCGGTTCTTTGCGGTGATGTCACCAATCTGAAGAGGTTCAAATAGACTGGGCATGGGGGTTCCTGATTGCAACTGGTTTCACGATGCCAGATAGGCGATTGATGGCAACACGCAACCCCATACTACCGTCGAACCACACATTGAAGTTCGGGCTGACGGCACTCATGATCGCCAACGTCTGCCTGTCTTTTGGGCCGTGGTTTGTCCGTCATGCTGATGTCGGGCCAGTCGCATCAGCATTCTGGCGGATGGCGATCGCCACGCCGCTGCTGATGGTGATCGTTCGCACGACGGGGCAGAATGTGCGACTGTCACGCAGGCAGGCCGGGATATTGCTGGCATCGGGAATTTTCTTTGCAGCGGACTTGGCGAGCTGGCACCTCGGCATCTTCGAAACCAAGCTGGCGAACGCCAATTTGCTGGGCAATGCCGCGAGCTTCCTGCTGCCCATTTACGGCTTCATCATCGCGAAAGCCTGGCCGACCCGGATGCAGGGGATTGCGATCACCCTGGCCGTTTTGGGCGCGGTGCTGCTGATGGGGCGATCTTATGAACTGTCGCCTCAGAATTTTGTTGGCGATTTGCTCTGTCTGGCGGCGGGCGTGTTCTACACTGCCTATCTGGTGATGATGGCCAATATGCGGGGCGCGCTGGCGCCGTGGCCGACCTTGGCCTGGTCAACGCTTGCGAGTTGCTTGCCGCTGTTGGCGTTTGCGGTGGTGACGGGAGAGACGGTGTGGCCGACAAACTGGACGCCCCTGATCATATTGGCGGTATTGAGCCAAGTGGTGGGTCAGGGATTGCTGATCTACGTTTTGGGGCGGATGCCGCCGCTGGTGCTCGGCCTCGCCCTCCTCACCCAGCCGATCATTTCAGCAACGATTGGATGGTTGGCTTATGGCGAGGTTTTGACCCTGCTCGACTGGGTAGGAGCCGCATTGATCGGGCTGGCGTTGATTCTGGTGCGCCAGCCCGATCCTGTGCAAATTTAGGCAGCGCCGCCAAGGCCGTGGACGACCATGCAATAGAGCATCGGGATCGACAGCAGGCAGTTGGTGCGGCTGAACATCATTGCGGTTGTTGCCGATTTGGCTTTGGTGTCCGCATCCGCCTCAACAATGCCGAGCGCCCTTTTCTGGTTGGGCCAGATCACGAACCAGACGTTGATCGCCATGATTATGCCGAGCCACATGCCAAGACCGATCACGCGATAGCCTGTCTCAAATGTAAGCGCTTGGGCCAAATAATGTTTGTGTCCAGCAACGGCGAGGCCGAACAGGACCGTTGCCAATGCCGCCCAGCGGAACCAGAACAGGGCCTTTGGGGCGATATATTTTGAAACGCCTGGTTTCAGCTCAGCCGGGACTGACGGCATTGTGGGGATCTGGACGAAGTTGAAATAATAAAGCAGCCCGATCCACATGATGCTGACGAGCACGTGGAAGAATGTCAGTATCGCCCACGCCGGCGTAGCGGGATCGGGCGTGAGCGTGAGATAGACCAGAACCAGCGCGGCAAAGCCGGCGCCGATCACCGCGTTTAGATTACCAAAAAATTTTGCCATGTTGCTTCCCCGAGTTTGGACGGCCCTGCCGCCGATTGACGCGGGGAGCCTAACACTCCATTCAGGCGGTGTCACGCCCCAGAAGCACCGGGGCTAGAAGCACGAGGAATGCGGCCATGTCTGCGACCGAAAACAAACCTGCGCCCGATTACAATGAGATGACGCTCGACGAGCTCCGCCCGGTGATGGCTGCGGCGCTCCCGGTCGATGCTGCGTTTGACGGCTGGTCTAAACAGGCTCTCGCTGCAACGGCGATGCGGATTGGATTGAAGCCTGAGATTGCGGGCTTATTGTTCCCGGGTGGCGCCGTCGAGATGATTGATGCGTGGTTTGCGAGCGTCGATACGGCGATGGCGCAGGCGCTGCCTGCGGATCAACTGGCGGCGCTGAAAATCCGGGAACGGATCACAGTGCTCGTCGAGGCGCGGTTGGCGATCCTTGCCCCCCACAAGGAAGCGCTGCGCCGGGCACAGGCGATTCTGGCGAACCCGTTGAATGCTGCCAAAGCGCTCGCACTCGGTTGGCGCGCGGCGGATGCGATGTGGCGGGCAGCGGGTGACACCGCAACCGACTATAACCATTATTCCAAGCGCGCGATCCTCGGCTCTGTTTACGCCGCAACCTTGCTGGTGTTCGTGAATGATGAGAGCGAGAATTGGGATGACACCCGCGCTTTCCTTGCCCGGCGGATCG
>JBJOLA010000331.1:0-11129 GCA_046045815.1 Pseudomonadota bacterium | reverse complement strand
CGCTTCAACAAGAGCGTGGTGCCCGTGCTTAATCTAGACGGCAGTGTTGCACTCGATCATGAGGAGTTTCCGCGTCCGCAAACGACCGCGGAGGGCCTCGCTTCTTTGAAGGCGAGCTTTGACGGGGTTGCTGATTTCTCGATCCAGCCCGACGGGCAGACGTTCCGTCAGTCGATCACCGCCAAATATCCCGACCTCAAGTGGCAGGGCGTCCATCATGCAGGCAATAGCTCTGGCGTGGTTGACGGTGCCGCCGCGATCCTGATGTGTTCAAAGGAATATGCGGACAAGAATGGGCTCAAACCGCGCGCGCGCATCGTTGCCACCGCCAATATTGGGGATTGCCCGACGCTGATGCTGAACGCGCCGGTTCCTGCTGCCCGCAAGGTTCTCGCCAAAGCGGGGCTGACGGTGGATGATATTGATCTTTGGGAAATCAATGAAGCCTTCGCCGTCGTCGCAGAAAAGTTTCAGCGCGACCTCAAGCTGGATCGCAGCAAGGTGAACGTCAATGGCGGTGCTTGTGCGCTTGGCCACCCCATCGGCGCGACGGGTTCAATCCTCATCGGCACCGTGCTTGATGAACTCGAACGGACCGGCGGTCGTTACGGCCTCGTCACGATGTGTGCGGCGGGCGGTATGGCCCCTGCGATCATCATCGAAAGGATATAGTACCGCCTATCCTGAGTACGGTCTTCGACAAGCTCAGCCCTTACTCAGGATAAACGGAATTTTGAGATCATCTGATTTGGAGAGAAATCATGTCTGAAGTCCTCACCGAAGTCCGGGACGGCATATTGATCGTCACGCTCAACCGCCCCGAAGCCAAGAATGCGGCAACAGCGGAACTCGCCCGGCTTGTGGCGGAAGCGATGGACAGGCTGGACTCAGACCCGTCACTGCGGGTCGGGATCATCACCGGCGCGGGCGGTACATTCTGTTCAGGTATGGACCTCAAGGGCTTTTTGCGCGGAGAAACGCCGAGCATCCCCGGGCGAGGCTTCGCGGGGTTAACCCAATCTCCGCCGAAGAAACCGCTGATTGCGGCGGTGGACGGCTATGCGCTGGCAGGTGGGTTTGAAACGATGCTCGCCTGCGATCTGATCGTGGCGAACAAGGATGCCAAGTTTGGCATTCCCGAAGCGAAGCGCGGCCTGGCGGCGGCGGCGGGTGGCCTTGTCCGTTTGCCCCGCCAGATCAATCCGCGCCTGGCAATGGAGTTGGCCTTGACCGGGGAATTCATGACCGCCACCCGCGCTTATGAGATGGGACTGATCAACCGGATTACCGACGGCCCGTCGATTGCCGCTGCGCTCGAGCTGGCGGCGGCGATTACCGCCAATGGCCCGCTGGCGGTGGCGGCATCAAAGCGGATCATCGTCGAATCGCAGAGCTGGAGCGAAGCGGAGATGTGGACCAAGCAGGCGGAAATTGTCGCGCCGGTGTTTACCTCCAACGATGCGCGCGAAGGTGCCGGTGCGTTCGCCCAAAAGCGCGCACCGAACTGGACGGGGACGTAAGGGGGCAGAGGTCCAGACGGGCCCGATTTTCGAAGCTTCGCCGCTTCGTTCGAAATAGGACTGGCCCCCTGCCTCCGCGGGGGAACGGCTAACAGGTGAAATGCTTTACCCCAACAGCCACGACCTCCATTCCGTACCTTGACCAGCCCGCGTCACCGCGTCACACTCCGCGCAACAATATTTCGCGTAGGAGCATATTTATGAAAATCCTCATTTCCACCCTCGCCCTTTCCGTGGCGCTGCTTGCCGCTGCCCCGGCTGCTGCTCAAACCGTTGCTGATGCTGACAAATTCGTTGCCGGAGCCGAGAAGGAACTGGCCGACTTCACTATATTCAACGCGCAGGTCAGCTGGATCAACAACACATATATCACCGAAGATACCGATGCCGTTGCGGCGCGGGTTGGCGCACAGGGCACCGAGATGTCGGTGCGCTTCGCCACGCAAGCCGCCAAATATCAGAGCCTGCCGGGCCTGTCGTTCGACACAAAGCGCAAGCTCGATCTGCTGCGCGGCGGCCTGACGATGCCCGCCCCTACCACGCCCGGCGCGGCGGAAGAGCTCAATGTCATCGCGACCAAGCTCGGATCAGCTTACGGCAAGGGCAAGGCTACGCTACACGGCAAGCTAATCAATGGGTCGGACGTTGAAGAAGCAATGGGCACCAGCCGCAATCCGGCTGACCTGAGCGAGATGTGGCAGAGCTGGCACCATAATGTCGGCGCCCCGATGCGCGAAGATTATGCCAAGATGGTGACCATCGCCAACAAGGGCGCGGTCGAGCTGGGCTACAGCGACGTTGGCGCGATGTGGCGCGCGCAATATGATATGCCCGCCGATGATTTCGCCAAGCTGACGGACAAACTCTGGCTGCAGGTGAAGCCGCTTTACGATGGGCTCCATTGCTACACCCGGACCAAACTCAACGAAAAATACGGGGACAAAGTTCAGGCCGCAACAGGACCGATCCGTGCTGATCTGCTCGGCAATATGTGGGCGCAGGAATGGGGCGACATATACGATATCGTCGCGCCCAAGGGTGTCGGCGATATTGGCTATGATACCGGAGCGCTGCTGATCGCCAAAGGCTATGATGCAACGAAGATGGTCAAGACCGGAGAGGGTTTCTATTCCTCACTTGGCTTTGCGCCGCTGCCCTCGACATTCTGGACCCGTTCCCAAATCACCAAGCCAGCTGACCGCGAAGTCGTTTGCCATGCATCGGCGTGGGACGTGGACAATGTCGATGATCTCCGCATCAAAATGTGCACCAAAGTTAACAGCGGGGACTTTGTGACCATCCATCACGAGCTCGGCCATAATTATTACCAACGCGCTTATAACAAGCAGCCCTTCCTCTATCTGAACGGCGCGAATGACGGTTTCCACGAGGCAATTGGCGATTCGATTGCGCTGGGGATTACACCGCAATATCTGGTGCAGATCGGTTTGCTCGATGCGGCGAAGGTGCCGACGCCGGATAAGGATCTTGGCCTGCTGCTCCGCCAAGCGATGGATAAGGTAGCGTTCCTGCCGTTTGGCCTGCTCGTCGATAAATGGCGCTGGGGAGTGTTCAACGGCACCACCACGCCCGCCAATTATAACAAGGCGTGGCACGATCTGCGCCTCCAGTATCAAGGTATCACCCCACCCATTGCGCGCAGCGAGGCCGAATTTGATCCCGGCGCGAAGAACCATATCGCCACCAACGTGCCGTATATGCGCTACTTCCTGGCGCGCATTTTGCAGTTCCAATTCTACAAGGCGGCCTGCGATATTTCGGGTTGGAAAGGGCCGCTCCACCGTTGTTCCTTCTACGGCAACAAGGCGGTTGGCGCGCGACTGAACGCGATGCTGGCGATGGGGGCAAGCAAGCCGTGGCCCGATGCGCTCCAGGCCTATACTGGCAAGCGCGAGATCGATGGCACTGCGATGATCGCTTATTTCCAACCTTTGATGACGTGGCTTGCGAGCCAAAACAAAGGCAAGAAATGCGGATGGTAGGCGGGGGTCTTTGGCGTTAAGCCCTTGCATCCCGGCCCGGCGATTGCCATGTCCCGCACATGACTGACCTACCCCTTAAGGCCGCGATTATTCCGGTCACGCCGCTGCAACAGAATTGCTGCTTGATCTGGTGCACAGAAACGATGCGCGGCGCATTCACTGATCCGGGCGGTGATTTGCCGCGTCTCAAGGCCGCAGCGGCAGAGCACGGCGTGACGATTGAGAAGATACTGATCACCCACGGTCATCTCGATCACTGTGGCCAGGCTGGGATTTTGGCGAAGGAACTCGGGGTTCCCATCGAAGGGCCGCATGCCGATGATATCTTCTGGATCGCCAAACTTGGCGATGACGGTCGAAACTATAATATGCATGCCGAAGTGTTTGAGCCGGACCGTTGGCTGGTGAATGGTGATACGGTGACCGTCGGCAATCTCACGCTCGACGTCTATCATTGTCCGGGTCACACACCGGGGCATGTAATATTCCACCACGCGCCGTCAAAACTCGCGATTGTCGGCGACGTCTTGTTTCAGGGATCAATCGGACGGACAGATTTTCCGATGGGCAACCACGCCGACTTGATCAACGCGATCACAACCCGGCTCTGGCCGCTAGGCGGTGAAACGGCGTTCGTACCCGGACATGGGCCCATGTCCACCTTCGCGCACGAACGCCGCACCAATGCCTATGTGTCGGATTATGCGCTTAGCTGACCGGCACCGTTTCTGCCGGTACTTCGGTGATTTTTCCGTCTGAACTATGCGCAACATAGGCGGCATAAAGCGCGAGGCCCGTCATCACCGCCAGCGTGATCATGATGCCGACGCCGCGGCCCTTATTGTCGGCCTCCATACCGAACGCATGGGCGATACGGCCGATCATATAGATGCCGGAAACCGCCCAAAGCCAGGTTGATGTACCTGTTGCCATTTCAAGCAGGACGATCAGAATCAGTACGAACGGCGTGAATTCAACGAAATTGGCTTGCGCGCGCATCCGGCGGAGCACAGCGTCGTTACCGCCATCACCAACCGACACCTTTTCGCGGCCCCGGACCTGGCCGATGCGGATGCCCAGCCATAAATTTATCAGCGCCGCAGCAGCGGCAGCCGTCAAAGAAACAGGTAAAATCATGATGTTGCTCCCCTCTTATTGGAAATTACGTGCTGCCACGGAAACGACACACTTGCAACAGGGCGAAGAATCGGTATAGGCGCTCGCAGATTGTGACATGTCCGGCCGCCAAGGTCTGCGGCCAGTGCCCTCCAGCGCTATCCGTCCTGTTGCAAGCCGGATCAACATTAGTAAAGACAGGTGCCTAAATGGCCGTTCCAAAACGAAAAACTACGCCTTCCAAGCGCAACATGCGTCGCAGCCATGATTCATTGCGCGTTGAAGCCTATCAGGAATGCCCGAATTGCGGCGAACTGAAGCGTCCGCACAATCTGTGCAGCGCTTGCGGCCATTATAATGGTCGTGAAGTTTTGAGCGTCGCGGGTTAAACCACATATAAACGATTTTGGGGGAGATGGTCCGGGTGGCAGACACGCCACGAATTGCCATCGACGCTATGGGAGGCGACGGAGGTCTGGCAAATATGCTGGCCGGCGTCGCGCTTGCGCGTCAGCAATGGCCCGGGCTTACCTTTGATTTGGTGGGCGACGAAACCGCGATTGCCGCCGCGCTTTTGAAACATCCCAATCTGACGGCTGCTTCAACGATAGTTCACGCGCCCGAAGTCATCGAAGGTAGCGATAGACCAGCCCAGGCGATCCGCCGTTCCAAAACCACCAGCATGGGCATTGCAATCGACGCGGTGAAACAGGGACGCGCAGGCGCTGCTGTTTCGGGCGGCAATACCGGCGCGCTGATGGCGATGGCCAAGCTCTCGCTACGGACGATGCCCGGCATTGATCGGCCTGCACTCGCAGCGCTTTTGCCCAGCCTTGGGAAGACCGATTTCGTTATGCTCGATCTCGGCGCGAACACCGAATGCGAAACGCGCAATCTGGTTGAGTTTGCCGTCATGGGCGCAGCCTATGCCCGGATCGCGCTTGGCCTTGAACGCCCCCGTGTGTCATTGCTCAATATCGGGACTGAAGATCAGAAGGGCACCGATGAAATTCGTGACGCCGCCGCCGTCCTCCGTGAGGCCAACCATCGGCACCTCAGCTTCGAAGGTTTTATCGAAGGTGACAAAATTTCGCGCGGGCTGACTGATGTTGTGGTGTGTGATGGCTTTTCCGGAAATATCTCACTCAAGACAATGGAAGGCACTGCACGCTTTGTGACAGACCTTCTTCGCCGTGCGTTCACCAGCTCGATCCGATCCAAATTTGGCTTTCTGATTTCGCGGCCTGCAACGGAATTGATGCGCCACCATTTGGATCCTGATAATCACAATGGTGCGGTGTTTCTTGGCCTCAACGGCGTTGTCGTGAAAAGCCACGGCGGCGCGAGTCCCAAGGGTATTGCCAACGCTGTCGGCGTGGCGGCAAAGCTCGTGGCCAACAAAATTACGCAGCGGATTACCGACGATCTCGCGGATGTGAAGGCTTAAACCCTATGAGCGTGCGTTCCGTAATCAAGGGAACAGGTTCCGCACTTCCCGCCAATCGTGTTTCGAACGCCGATCTTGAGCAGCGGGTCGATACAACCGATGAGTGGATCGTCGCGCGCACGGGCATTCGCTTTCGCCATATCGCTGCTGAAGGCGAAACGACTGCAACACTCGCGACCCAAGCTTGTCGCAACGCATTGGATGCCGCCGGGATCGCTGCCGATGAGGTTGATCTGATCATCCTCGCAACCGCAACGCCGGATCAAACCTTTCCCGCCAGCGCGACGATTGTGCAGGCGGCGCTTGGCATCAATGACTGTGTTGCATTTGATATTGCTGCGGTCTGTTCGGGTTTTCTCTACGCCCTTTCGGTCGCGGACGGCATGATGCGTTCGGGCATGGCGAGGACTGCGCTGGTGATCGGCTCAGAGACCTTTAGCCGTATCCTCGATTGGGAAGACCGCACCACCTGCGTCTTGTTTGGTGATGGTGCCGGTGCTGTCGTTCTCCGCGCCGAAGAAGGCGAGCGCGGCATACTCTCATCAAAGCTCCATGCCGACGGTCGGCATAATCAGCTGCTATATGTGGACGGTGGCCCCTCGACCACGGGCACCGTTGGCAAGGTGCGGATGAAGGGTTCTGAAGTCTTCCGACATGCCGTCACCAATCTCGCCAGCGTGATGCGCGAAGTGCTTACGGAAGCGGGCTTTACGTCGGGCGATGTGGACTGGGTTGTTCCGCACCAAGCCAATGCCCGCATCCTGGACGCGACGGCGCGCAAACTCGGGCTTCCGGCCGAAAAGGTAATTGTGACGGTAGACGAACATGCCAACACGTCAGCGGCTTCTGTGCCGCTTGCGCTCGATGTTGCTGTGCGCGACGGTCGGATCAAAGCGGGCGATCTTGTGGTTCTTGAGGCGATGGGCGGCGGCTTCACCTGGGGCGCCTGCATCGTTCGGATGTGAGATTATATTGACCTTCCCCGGCGCGCGGTTAAATAGGCGCGCAGTGTTTGGGTTAATAAGGGGTTGGAAATGGCTGAAGCAGGGTCGCTTACGCGAGCGGATCTATCTGAGGCAATGCACAATCAAATCGGGTTGTCGCGCGCAGAATGCTCACATTTGGTTGAATCTATATTGGATCATATGTCGGACGCGTTGACAAAGGGCGAGCCTGTCAAGATTTCAGGCTTTGGCACTTTCATGCTACGAGACAAGCTGGCTCGTGTCGGTCGCAACCCCAAAACCGGTGTTGAGGTGCCGATTGCCCCGCGCCGGGTGCTCACGTTTCGGGCAAGCCCTCAGATGCGGACCAAGGTTGCCAACGGCAAATAGGATGATGGCATGAGTGAGGTCAGTTCCAAAAGTGCTTCGGCGTTTCGCACGATTAGCGAGCTATCTGAAGAGATCGGGCTGCCCCAACATATCTTGCGCTATTGGGAAACGCGGTTTCCCCAGCTTCGCCCCCTGCAGCGGGCGGGCAAGCGCCGTTACTACCGCCCCGAAGACGTGGCGACGGTCCGCAAAATCAACCGGCTGCTCAACGAAGAGGGCTATACCGTCAAGGCTGCGCAGAAATTGCTGTCGGGTAAATCCGATACGCCGCCACCAGTCTCCGCGGTGCCGAGTGCGCCGAAATCGTCAACCGGTTCCTCACTTCTGCCCGCATTGATCCGCATTCGCGATCAACTCGCCCGCGCCTTGGCTGAGGATGATGTCGCAGCCCGCGTCTGAACGACGGCTGTTTGCGCTCGCGCTAAGACTAACTGCCGTATCACTGCTTTCGGGCATGATGGTGCTCATCAAACTGGCGAGCGAATCTGGTATCAGGCTTCCTGAACTGTTGTTCTGGAGACAGGGACTTGCTGTGCCTGTTGTCCTCCTATGGGTGATGATCGGGCCGGGACTGGCCTCGCTTAAAACGGCCCGCTTTGGATCGCATGTCGTGCGCAGTGTGCTGGGGCTGACGGGAATGATCTTCAATTTTGGCAGCGTGATCCTCCTGCCGCTTGCCGAAGCGACAACGATCGGCTTTGCCGTGCCGATCTTCGCGACGATCCTGTCTGCGTTGTGGCTCAAGGAGCGGGTGGGCATTCACCGATGGTCGGCCGTTTTGATCGGCTTCGCGGGCATGTTGATCGTTGTTCAGCCCGGCGGCAGCCCGGTGCCGCTGAAGGGTGCGCTCGTCGGGATTATGGCGGCAATGATGATCGCGATGACGGCGTTGCAGATTCGCGAACTGGGCAAAACCGAAGCTGCGACCACCACTGTCTTTTGGTTCTCTTTGCTGTCTCTGGTGCCACTAGGATTGCTTCTGCCATTTAGCGTCACGCCGCATGACGGCTACCAATGGTTGTTGCTTGTCGGAATCGGGATTACGGGCGGGATTGGTCAAATCGCGCTGACGGCATCGCTGCGTTACGCGCCGGTATCGACGGTGGTGGGCATGGATTACATCAGCTTGCTGTGGTCGACTATGTTTGGTTGGCTGATCTGGAACCATTTGCCGGCATATTCAACCTGGTACGGCGCCCCAATCATCATCGCCAGTGGCCTATATATCGCGTGGCGCGAACATCGGCTGTCGATCATCTCGGCCCGAGATATCGCCGCTTAGCTGCTAATTTATCGTAACATCGAAAGTGATTGCCATTACCGCTGCGTTGGCGAGAGACGACGTGATCGCGACAATATTGGTTCCAGAAATACTTGCGCCAAACGGATCACTCTCATCCGCGCCGCTATTATTGTCATCCTCGACGGTCGTGGCACCGATGCAGGTTGACCCTGACTTCATGGAACCCGGGACATAGGTCGTTTCCGGCGGCAACGTGTCCGTTGTGATCACGGTGAGGGCCGCTGCCGGACCGTTGTTGGTAACAAGAACACAGTAACGCACTGTCGCTCCGGGGATCATTTTCGGGTTTGACGCCCCGTTCACGGGGTCAGTAATCACCGAACTCGTCTTGTTGACGCTAATATTGGCCCCAACCGTGTTGAACAATATCTCATCCACATTCCAGAAGTCCGGCTGGGTTTCCGGCGTTGGCGTCGTCGGGATGTGGGCAAGACCGTTTGCCGTTGCCGCAATAATGCTGGTTGTGGCGTCGCGCGCAAAGACACGGAGCGTCCACCCATTACCTGCAGCTCCGAGAGGCACTGTCGGCGCGGGCTGAGCCAATACGCTGCCGTTGTTGCTCCAGATCGCGTCGCCTGCCGTGACATCGCCGTGGGTGCCATCATTATACAGAATGTAGGGGCCGCCCGCCGCGAGCACGCCTGCCGTATCATAGATTTGCGCAGTCACCGGCGTCGTGGCCGCTGTGGGGTTCGCATCAACCTGCGCGGTGATTGGGATGATCTGACCGGGGATGTAACCGGTGCCAGTCGCAGGTGACGTGATGTTGACGCCGAACGCCTCGGGCGTGCCAAAGCTCGCCGTCACCACAGACCATTCAACATCGTCAATGCTGTACCAAGTCTGATCGGCGTTGTCGTTGGTACTCCGCACCCGGAACTTGATGGTCTGCCCGGCATAAGCCGCCAAGCTCTGCGTCACGGTGAACCATGTCTGTGTTCGGCAGGCGACCGTCATTGCCGGTGCCGTCAGCGTATGGGTGGGGCTATTGAGAGGACAATCAAAAGTATTGTAGGCACGGTAACCCGGCGCACCCGCTGAAATTGGGTTTGCGCCCGTCGACGGTGCGTACGGCCGCACGGCATAGCCTGCGGTGGCGGGACTATTGACGGCCGCCGTCGGGCCAACCATTTCAAGCAAGCTAACATCGGCCGTGGTCGCGAGGTCGATCCGGGTATAATCAAAGTTTCCCGAATCGAAACCTTCCGGCCGATATCGAAACGTTATGCTGCCCGGGCTGGTGATCGGCACCGTGATTGTGCGGGAAAATGAAACGCCCGTTGCCGCTGTCGTCTGCGCCGCCGTGGACGTTCGCCAGCCGTAGAGGTACGAAAAGTCGCCGGTGAGGGGGTTACCATCGGTGGGTGTGGGATTGGGTACTTCCACCGATGCCGGAGTGGCTTGCACTGTGACTGTTTCAGCAGGGCGCACCGACGCATCAAAATTTGCAGAGGCGAGCACCGGTGCGTTCCAGCCGACGGGCTGCGCAGTACCTGTTGCGCCCCGTTCGAAGTTTCCATTGATCGGCGTCTGCGGGTTGGCGGTCTTCAATCCGTTCTGGGTGACGTCGAAATACAGATAATATGTGACCGCGCCTGCATCCTCAAGCAAGAAGCGTATTTCGCCCCTGCCATTGGATGCCGAATCGGTTACCCCGCCGTAGATACGGTCCGTAAATTCCTGGATCGTCGAAAGTGCTCCGGTGGACCGCACCACGCGCGGGCTGTTCACGTCAAACGTGCCGGCAACCCCCATCGCCGCCAATAGAGCATTGAAATCGGCGTCGAGCTTGATCGTGGAGTTGATCGAAGCACCCGCCGGGACCGAGATCGGCACCCGGTAATGCCAGTCAGGCGCAAGCGTTACCGCGTTGGAATCATACCATGCAGGCGTCCGCAAATCGGCTGTTGCCGGAGCGACGGGCAGGCATAACAAAGCGATCATCAGCAGCAAGCGCAGCAACCGGTCCACTATTTTGAAGAGCCCCTGCATTCCAATCTTCCATGCGTTACCGCCAGATCCGGCCGTCAATTTTCACCTGTTGCACCCAAGATGGAGAACATATTTGATGAATCCAGCCTGACTGGCAAGTGTTCAAGTCTCGTCTGCCACCAATAGGTGACCAACGCCCCACGCATCATGGTACAGACTTTCTAAACCAAGTCTGAAACTCTGTGCACAGACTGAACCATTTTGGCGGTAATGAATTGCTGCCAACGCAGGTTGACAATCCGCCCCGCCCCACCTAATCGGCCCTCTTTCCGCGCGGGGCACTCCTCGTGAGCCGATTCTGTGCGGGTTAGACTTTAGAGAAGAGATCAAAGCCATGTTCGCAGTTGTGCGCACGGGCGGCAAGCAATATCGCGTTGCCGCAGGAGACAAGATTGTCGTCGAAAAGATGGCAGG
>JBJOLA010000186.1:0-2524 GCA_046045815.1 Pseudomonadota bacterium | reverse complement strand
CTCCGGCGGGCCTGAACCCGCCGGAGAGATTAGCATCAGAATTTGGTGCCGAGTTTCAGGCCAATTGTGCGCGGCGTGTTGGAAACGATGTAAGGACGCTGGAAGCAGACCCCACATTCTTGGAACCGAGACAATTGTCCACGTTCATCAAAGGCATTTTCAACAAATAGTTCCGTCGTGAAATTCCCGAAGTCATAACCTACCGAGAAGTCCGCTGTTGTATATGCAGCCAGTCGACCTGTACCCGCCGCAGGGTTGACCGGGTTGCCGACCACAAAGATCTGAGTCCGAATGTCTGAGGAAGCAGAGCCAGTGTAGGCTACCACGGCCTGCACATGCGCCTTGTTGGAACCTAAATTGAATTCATAGCGGGCGCTCGCGCTACCTTTAAATTTCGGGGTTACTGGAAGTCGTGTACCCTTTGGTGCCGAAATGTAGTTTGTCTGGCCACCGGGTCCTGCTGTGGTGCAGGTGAAGGTTGGGTCATCATAGCCACACAGATTTTGGATTGTTTTTGCATCGGTATACGCCGCATTAGCGCTCAGCGAGAGTCCGCCACCTGGTGCGTAGGAGATGTCAACCTCCGCCCCGCGAATGCGCGCATTGGGGCCATTGTGCACTTCAGTAAAACTATTTGCACCCAAAAAAGCAAACTGGAAATTCTTCCAGTTCTGCTGATAAAGAGCGGCATTGATTTTAAGCCGACGATCAAGCCAACTCGTTTTGAACCCAAGTTCATAATTGGTCAGGAAGTCTGCCGCATAGGGCGGAATGGAGCCGCGGCGATTGATCCCGCCGGGACGGAACCCGCGAGACCAAGTGGCATAAGTCAACACATTCTCATTGGGTTTCCAGTTTAGGTTAAGACGATGAGTAAAGCCCTCACCACTCGCCTTGACGGGACGAACAGCCCCAGCGGTATAGACTCCCAGATTAGTGCACGGTCCACCCGCGACGGCCGGCGGGAGCAATATGAGCGAGCTGCTGTAGGTGTTTGTGTTGCGATCAAACAAACGCTGACCCGACGCTGTGAAACACTGCGCCACACCTGTCCTATTGCTGTTTGCCGCATTGTGCGGGAAATCCGTGTAGCTGTTCGCAGGATTTCGCCCAAAGCCAAAAAAGCCGATCAGGCTGTTGTCGTAAATGAAAGCGCGGCCACCTGCGGTCAGCGTGAGTTTGGGTGTGAAGTCAAAGCTCGCTTCGCCAAAAACGGCATAATCCTTGTCGACGCGGTCCTGTTGGGTCAGCCAAACAGTTCCCGGCAGACCATTAACAGACACTTGTGGCCCGAGGTTGGCGACCTGATAATCCTGATGGATTAAGTGGGTTTGGCGCTGATAAAACAGCCCCGCGACGACGCGAAAACGATCTTCCTTCGGCGAAGCAACTCGAAATTCTTGACTGAGCTTGGTGAAATGGTCCTGCCCGACGATTCGTTGAGATGGATTGATTGGCGCTCCGTTTGCGCCGACAAAGGAAAAATACTCGGCGATCCCGTGATACGTCGTGCCTGATGAGTTGGTATAGTTTGCGTAAAGAGCGTCATAGGCCTCTGCATAGTCAGTATAGTCTGATTGCGAGTTCACCTTGCGATCGAAGTAAGATCCGGCATATGTCAAATCCCAATTGCCAAGCTTACCTTCGACGGTGAGCGCCGCCTGCATGAAGCGGTCATGGTAACTCTCAGGAAGGAAATGTTGAACTTTGAGATCGCCGAGGGTGGGATCAAACCCGAATGAACCGTGGTTCTTTTGATCTTGGTACAAAACTGTTGGCGTGACTGTCCAATCATTGTCGAGATCGATTTTTAACGCCGCACGTCCACCGACGACGTCGACGTCGTTATAGTCTTTTTTCACGAGTGCCGCGTTGTTGACCACGACGCCACCCGGGATCGGAAGGAAGGCGCGCGTGCCGGGGATGTTGTCGATGAAACCAGCGTCATGTTGATACCAGCCAACTGCGCGAAAAGCGATATTATCGCGCAGCGGGATATTGAGGAAGCCTTCGAGCTTCCCACCGATGCCGCCATGTGCGACGGTATTCACTTCACCGTCAATAGCACCCTCAAAGCCCGCTGTGGAAGGCTTGTTGGTGATGATGCGGATCGTGCCGGCCTCAGAAGACGCGCCATACAGTGTTCCCTGCGGGCCTGCGAGTGCCTCAATGCGCGCGATGTCATAGATGTGAACGTCAATGTTGCCGCCAATTGTGGTGACAGGCTGTTCATCAAGATACACGCCGACACTGGGCAGGGGGCCGGAATGGTTTCCGTCACCGCCACTCGCGACGCCGCGAATATAAACGTTGGTCACCCCGGGTTGCGACGTCTGGAACGAAACGCTTGGAAGGAGCTTGGTGAAATCGTTGAAATCGGCAACATTGAGCTGATCGAGCTTCTTGTTGCCCAGAGCCTGAATGCTGATCGGCACATTCTGGAGATTTTCTTCGCGCTTTTGGGCGGTGACAATGATCTCGTCTCCACTTGTTGCGGCGTCGGCAGGAGCGGCTTGGGCAAAGG
>JBJOLA010000140.1:0-5860 GCA_046045815.1 Pseudomonadota bacterium | reverse complement strand
TGGTCGTCGAAAATGCGCCGGCCCGTGCGGCCTGCGGGACGGCAAACAGCACCGGTGAGAGTAAAAATACCCAGCGCACGGTTTCGAGCAGCGCCGTGAACGACAAGCCGAATGCCCGGCTTGAAGCAGTACCCATGCGGGCTGAGGAAAGATTGGTTGGCAACGGCATGTTCAATCTCCGACTTGCCCGCCCTACCGTTTCGAAAACGTTGGGGGCATGGGTTAACGGCTCTTTACCCAGATGAAAAAGAACATTGTATAAACTCGACATATCGGGCAAACCGCAATAGTCGCGGATTTTGCGAACGGTGTTGGGGGGCGAGATGGGGCGATTGATGGGTAAGAATTCAGCTAGTTGTCGCCGCAGCCCAATTGACTTTCTCGGCGACGCCAGCTGATGGTCGCCACGGTTCAGACGGTCGCTTACCTCGGGCTTGAGGCGCGTAGCGTTGAAGTTCAGTGCCAGATTGCGCCGGGCAATCCGCGTTTCACAATAGTCGGCTTGGCGGATAAAGCCGTCGCAGAGAGCAGGGAACGGGTCCATTCGGCGATCTCGGCAATGGGCCTCTCGCTCCCGCCCAAGCGGATCACCGTTAACCTGTCACCGGCAGATTTGCCCAAGGAGGGATCGCATTATGATTTGCCGATTGCGCTCGCCTTGCTGGGAGCGATGGGCGTCGTCGATGCGGAAACGCTGGGCGCGTATCTCACCGTGGGGGAGCTTGGGCTGGATGGGCGGATCGCGGCGTCGCCGGGTGTATTGCTCGCCGCACTCCACGCATCGCAAAATGATCTTGGGCTCGTCTGTCCCGCTGTTCAAGGACCTGAGGCGGCGTGGGCGGGGCGGATTGAGGTGATTGCCGCACCTGATCTTCTCTCACTGCTCAATCACTTCAAAGGAAAAACCATTTTGACGCCGCCGCTGCCTGGCGAAACCGGGGAGCGAAACGCTGGGCCGGATATGGCACAGGTAAAGGGTCAGGAAACCGCGAAGCGCGCGGTGGAGATTGCCGCGGCGGGCGGGCACAATCTCGTGATGGTCGGCCCGCCGGGTGCGGGCAAATCGCTCCTCGCCTCCTGTTTGCCCGGGATTTTGCCGGAACTGACAGCGGCAGAAGCACTCGAAGTCTCGATGGTCGCGAGTATTGCCGGGGATTTGCCCGGTGGACGGCTCATCCGCACACGACCTTTCCGGTCTCCCCATCACAGCGCGTCGATGGCCGCACTTGTCGGTGGTGGATTGAAGGTGCGGCCGGGCGAAGTCAGCCTTGCCCATCTCGGGGTGCTGTTTCTGGATGAACTGCCCGAGTTTCAGCGCGCCGTGCTCGACTCCCTGCGCCAGCCGCTTGAGACGGGCGAGGTCAGCGTCGCACGTGCAAATTCTCATGTCACCTTCCCCGCGCGGGTGCAGCTGATCGCGGCGATGAACCCCTGCCGCTGTGGACATTTGGGGGATGCCTCGCTCGCTTGCTCTCGGGCGCCCAGGTGTGCGGCGGATTATCAGGCGAAAGTCTCCGGCCCGCTGCTTGACCGGATTGATCTCCATGTCGATGTCCAGAGGGTGAGCGCGGCGGACCTCGTGCTGCCGCCGCCCGCCGAAGGCTCCTCCGAAGTTGCCGCACGAGTGGCCGCTGCCCGTGCGATCCAGACCGTCCGTTATGCCGACGAAAAAGCGCGAACCAATACCGAAGCCGACGGCAAACTGCTCGAACGCGTCGCGACGCCCGATGAGCCGGGCCGCAAACTCCTCGCTCAAGCTGCCGAAGCGATGCGGCTAACCGCGCGCGGCTACACCCGCGTTCTCCGCGTCGCGCGCACCATTGCCGATCTTGCGGGAACCCCTGAAATCGGCCGGATCCACATCGCCGAGGCGCTCAGTTACCGCAGACAAGCACCGCGCAGTTGATGGGCCTAACGAAAGCGCGTGTTCGCATACTGAGTGGGACTATGGTTTGATCAAGCGGGCGGTCAAGCAAGCAGTTCGACACCTTCAAGCCGCGCGAACTTCTTGTCAAAGGTCACGGTTTTGGTGCAGCCACTTGAATGCGCGGTTTGATGGAGAATGTTGTCCGCGAGATCACCATGTTGGAAAGCGAGCGCAGTTTCGACCAAATCGTTATTTTCAAATGCAAGATTTGGCGACGACATCAATTCCTGGATCGTATCGGATACAATTCGCGGTGAAAATCCATATTGTGTGCGAAGCACCCAATCGAGTTCAAGCACTGCGACGATCGTCACAAAGCCCTGCTTGGTAGCCGTCAACTCGTTTTCGAGAAAATGTGTGGCGATCTTGCCCTGTGCAGCGTCATCCTGCACCAAATAGCGCACAAGGATGTTGGTATCGACGGCAATCAAGAAACTGAACGCTTATAGCTTTCGACAACTGCGCGCCCAATGGCCGCGTTCATTTCCTCAATCGAAACCGGCGGGCCATCATATTTGAGAATGCCCCGCAACCGCCGGATGTCACCTGTCTTCTGCGGTTTGGGCGTCAATAAAACCTTACCGTCTGCCGTTTCCTCAACGTCCATCTGCGCACCCTTGACCAGCTTCAACTTCGCCCGCGTCGCAGCGGGGAGCGTGATCTGGCCTTTGCTAGTCATCGTAATGGTGGACATGTGGGTACTCCGAATTGGAGCTCCTTACATAGAGTAAGGAGATTCGCCTATCAACCCAATTGCTTTGTCGCCGATTCTATGTCGGTTTGCGAGAAATCGTCGCCTTTGAACAACAACGGCAGCCCGCGCGTCTTGGCAAGGGCATAGCCAAAGAGGTCGCCAAAATTGAGTTGGGCCGGGTGGCCGCTGCCTTTGCCATAAGCGATGAAGGCCGCGTGGGCGGCGGCGATTTCTGCTTCTCCGGGCGGGACGATTTCGAAAACAGTCTGGGCAACTAATTCATCAAGCGCCTGGACCGCCTCTGCACCCTTCCGTCGATGGACGACCATCCGCGACTCAGCAATGCTAACCGCGCTGACCAACGCCGTGTCGGCGCCAACAACGGCAGCGATGAATTCTGCGCATTCGGGTTCGTTAAAAGCGATGGCGACGAGCGCAGACGTCTCGATCACGATCATATGGGCAAGCCGTTTTCATCCCATTCCATCGGATCAAACGCATCTTCTCGATCCGGGATAGCATGCATCTTCTCAAGTAATATATCTATGCGCGCTCGCCGTGCCGCGCGTTCCTCCGCTGCTGCCTCTGGCAAAGCCACCAACCGCAGCTTTGGCACTCCCGCATTCTGCACGATCACCTCTTCACCGCGAAGTGCGGCGGCGCAAATTTCCGAAAATCGACTTTTCGCTTCTGCGATGTTGACGTGGATGGTCATGATGATCGGGATTATGGCGTGACCAAGGGGGTTGGTCAAGGCTCGATGTCAAGGCCGGGTCAGCCCCACCGACCGCCAGAGCGCAACCTTTGCGTCGCGGTCCTCCGAACAAGCAAGGTCGACCCTCACTCCCACTCAATCGTCCCCGGCGGCTTGCTGGTATAATCATAGACCACCCGGTTGATGCCCTTGACCTCGTTGATAATCCGAGTGCTCACCCGGCTCAAGAAGGCGCTTTCGAACGGATAGATATCCGCTGTCATCCCGTCGGTGCTGGTGACGGCGCGGACGGCGCAGACATAGTCGTAGGTCCGGCCATCGCCCATTACGCCGACGGTGCGCACGGGCAGTAGCACTGCGAAAGCTTGCCAGATTTCGTCATACAGACCGGCGTTGCGGATTTCGTCGAGATAGACCGCGTCCGCCGCGCGCAGGATATCGCACCGGGCTTTGGTCACTTCGCCGGGGATGCGGATCGCGAGACCGGGGCCGGGGAAGGGGTGTCGCCCAACGAAGGCAGGATCCAGACCCAGTTCGCGGCCCAGCACGCGGACTTCATCTTTGAACAATTCGCGCAAGGGCTCGACCAATTTCATATTCATCCGCGCGGGCAGGCCACCAACATTGTGGTGGCTCTTGATCGTTACGCTCGGCCCGCCGGTGAAGGATACGGACTCGATCACGTCGGGATAGAGTGTGCCTTGCGCCAGGAAATCCGCGCCGCCGATTTTTTTTGCTTCTTCCTCGAAAACGCTGATGAATTCGCCGCCAATGAATTTGCGCTTGGCTTCGGGGTCGGTGACGCCGGCCAGACCTGCCATGAAGCGTTCCTCCGCATCCACCACCACGAGCGGGATGTGATAATGTTCGCGGAAAAGTTCCTCGACTTGGCTCCGCTCATTCATGCGGAGCAGGCCGTGATCGACAAACACGCAGGTCAGTTGATCGCCAATGGCCTCGTGGATCAGGATCGCTGCGACGGACGAATCAACACCGCCTGAAAGCCCGCAGATCACGCGGCCCGTGCCGACTTGAGCGCGGATGTCGGCGATCTTGGTGTCGCGAAAGCTCGCCATCGTCCAATCGCCCGCGAGCCCGCAAATCTTGTGGACGAAATTCGACAGGAGTTTCGCACCGTCGGGCGTGTGGACAACTTCGGGGTGGAACATCGTGGTGTAGTAACGCCGTCCTTCGTTGACGCAGATCGCGAACGGTGCGTTGGGCGATGTGCCGACGATTTCAAAACCCTCGGGGGCGACGGTCACCCGGTCCCCGTGGCTCATCCAGACCGGATAACTGCCGCCGACTTCCCAGATGCCGTCGAACAACGGACTGGCTTTGAGGATCTCCACATCCGCGCGACCAAATTCTGCTGCGTGCCCGCCCTCAACGGTGCCGCCAAGCTGGGTGCAAAGCGTCTGCTGTCCGTAACAGATGGCGAGGATTGGCAAGCCGGAATCGATAATCTCCTGCGGCGCGCGGGGGGAGCCTGCGTCGGTCACTGAGGCGGGGCCGCCCGACAGGATCACCCCTTTGGGCTGCATCCGCGCAAAAGCTTCCGATGCGGCATTGAACGGGGCGATTTCGCTATACACCCCCGCTTCCCGAATGCGTCTGGCGATGAGCTGGGTGACTTGGCTGCCGAAATCGACGATCAGGATGGAATCAGAAGGCTGTAAGGACATGCGCCCCGTTAATTTGGTGCGAGCAAACTGTCCAGCTTGGAGGGTCCCAATGCACGTCTTGCTCTCCGCTCCCATTTCCCCTATGCGCGCCGCTTCCCACATCATGGTCATCCCTGGAGGCGTGGTGGGGAAGGTAACAACTGGAGACTAAATATGAGCGATCAGCTGACTTTGTCGGCCGAAACGCGCGATCGGGCTGGCAAGGGAGCCTCCCGTCATCTGCGTCGTCAAGGCCGCATACCCGCCGTTATTTACGGCAATAATGAATCCCCCCTCGGCGTGCATGTCGAAGAGAAATTGTTGATGAAGGCACTGATGACAGGCCACTTCATGAACAGCGTCGTGATGATCGACGTTGGTGGAAAGCAATTGCGCACCCTGCCCAAGGATGTTCAGTTCCACCCCGTTTCAGATCGTCCGCTTCATGCCGATTTCCTACGCATTTCTGAACATGCCAAGGTGCATGTGGAGGTGCCCGTGCACTTCACCGATGAAGCGCTTTCGCCGGGCATCAAGCGTGGCGGCGTGCTGAACGTCGTCCGTCATGAGCTGGAACTGATCTGCGACGCGGCGATGATCCCTGATGAGATCGAAATCTCGTTGGCCGGTCGCGAAGTCGGCGATTCGATCCACATTTCGAGCGTCACGCTTCCCGCAGGCTCCGAAAGCGCGATCGCTGACCGTGACTTCACGATCGCCACGATCATTGCACCGTCCGCACTCAAATCGAGCGAAGGCGATACGGCATCGACCGAAACCGCTGAGGGCGACGCTGGATAAGTATCCATCTCCGCCGATCCTGAGTAGGGGCTGAGCTTGTCGAAGACCCCTATCGAAGG
>JBJOLA010000128.1:0-2798 GCA_046045815.1 Pseudomonadota bacterium | reverse complement strand
GACAAGCCCCTATGCGCCCATCAGGCCGCGCCCCCGATCAAATGCGCACCATCACCATCGAACCCGCGTTCACCAAACATGCGGAGGGCTCTGTGCTCGTCTCGTTCGGGGATACCAAGGTACTTGTCACCGCCAGCGTGGAGGAGCGCGTGCCGCCGTTCTTGCGCGGCAAAGGCGAAGGCTGGGTGACGGCTGAATATGGGATGCTGCCCCGCGCGACGAATACCCGCAACAGCCGTGAAGCCGCGAAGGGCAAACAATCCGGAAGGACGCAGGAAATTCAGCGGCTAATCGGGCGCTCACTCCGCGCGGTTGTCGATATGAAATTGCTCGGCGAACGGCAAATCACGCTCGACTGCGATGTGATCCAGGCCGACGGCGGCACGCGGACCGCGTCGATTTCTGGTGCGTGGGTTGCGTTGCGGCTCGCGGTGGATGGCCTGATGGCCAGCGGCAAGCTGACCGTTGACCCGATCAAGCAGAAGGTCGCCGCCATTTCGTGCGGAATTTATGAAGGCACACCGGTGCTCGATCTCGATTATATCGAGGATAGCAATGCCGGGGCCGATGCCAATTTCGTGCTGACGCAGGACGGCAATATCGCAGAGGCTCAAGCGACAGCCGAAGGCGAGACCTATGACGAGGAAGCACTGCTCCGCCTCCTCCGGCTCGCGCGGATCGGCTGCAAGGCGATCTTCGAGGCGCAAGACACCGCGACCGGACGGTAATCCAGTAATGCGTAAGCTCCTTCCCGGCCCGCTCGTCATTGCGAGCCACAACCAGGGGAAGGTGCGGGAAATTCGGGCACTGCTTGAGCCATATGGGATCGAACCGATTTCTGCCGCTGACCTTGGGTTGCCCGAGCCGGAGGAAACCGAAACGACTTTTGCCGGAAATGCCCTGATCAAAGCACAGGCAAGTGCCAAAGGGTCTGGCATCGTCGCGTTGGCCGATGACAGCGGGTTGTGCGTGGACGCACTGGACGGCGCGCCAGGTGTCTACACAGCGGATTGGGCAGAAACACCGACGGGTCGCGATTGGAACTTGGCGATGGAGAAAGTCGAGGCCAAGCTAAAGGCACTGGGCCCGGCTGTTTCGCGTGCTGCGCATTTCGTGTGTACGCTGGCGCTCGCTTGGCCTGATGGGGAGCACGCCCAGTTTGAAGGGCGAGTGTCAGGGGCGCTCATATGGCCACCGCGCGGAAAGATTGGCTTCGGATATGATCCCGTGTTCATGCCAACGGGCCACAGTCAGACTTTCGCCGAATGTGACCCGTTAGTGAAACATGCGATCAGCCACCGAGCAGACGCATTCGCGAAGCTGGTTGCCGCCGTATTTTAGATCAGCCTATGGGCTCTTGGATTTGCCAGTTGTTGCAGCAATGATGCCGCCAGCAACAGCGGCAACGCCGAGCAAAGGAAGCAACCAGCTGGAACCCGAATGGGCGACCACAGGTGCTGGTGCAGGTGTTGGCGCTGGAGCGGGTGGTGCTTCGGCAACCGGTGCTGGAGCAGGTGTTGGCTCAGGCGGCGGGGTGTAAACGGGCTGCTGCGGCACTTCGGCAACCTGCTGTGGCGCAGGCTGCGCAGGTGCGCGGCGCGCAACTGCCTTGTGACGGGCATGCGGCTTCATCCGCGCGTGATGCTTATGTCCCTTGTGCTTCATCGCCATTGGTGCCGATGCATCGGCATAAACGATGGCAGGGGCTGCGATGAGGGAGAGGATCGTCGTGGCAATTACTGCTGTTTTTGCAACGGAAGACTTGAGATGTGCATACATATGGCTTTAGCCTTTCTTATTTGGCGAATCGTTTCACCAGCAATTTGACAAGTTGGCAAGGGAAATCGTTAACCTATTGAAATCCCGCCATATTACCAAACGTTGGGAAGGCCTCGCCCATTTACGCTACGTATACCAAGAGTGTTTACCAACTTTGGCGGCTGTGATTCTCGAGAGAGTTGGTGCAAATGATGCCAGCGTTACCGCGACGCAGTGAGAAGAACCTCTCACCCCACCAATTCCCGAACATCGCACAGCCGTCCCGTCACCGCCGCCGCCGCGGCCATTGCGGGCGATACCAGATGCGTCCTTGCGCCCGGTCCTTGCCGCCCGACGAAATTGCGGTTGCTGGTCGAGGCGCACCGTTCCCCCGCAGGCACCTTGTCCGGGTTCATGCCCAAGCACGCCGAACATCCCGGCTCGCGCCATTCCAGCCCTGCGTCGATGAAGATGCGGTCCAACCCTTCGGCTTCTGCTTGGGCCTTCACCAAGCCAGAACCCGGCACCACGATCGCCCATTTCACACCCACCGCCTTGTGCCGCCCCTTGAGCACCGCAGCAGCGGCACGCAAATCCTCGATCCGGCTGTTGGTGCAGCTGCCAATGAAGATGTTCTCGACCGCCACATCCACCATCCGTGTGCCCGGCGTCAGGCCCATGTAAGCGAGCGATTTCTTCGCAGCTTCCTGCTTTGAAGGGTCCGCAAAGCTCATCGGATCGGGGACGACGCCAGTGATCGGCAAGACATCTTCGGGCGACGTGCCCCACGTCACGCTCGGTGCAATATCGGCTGCGTTGATCACGACGGTCTTGTCATAAGTCGCCCCAACATCGGTGGTGAGCGTGCGCCAATAGGCCACTGCCGCCTCCCAATCCGCACCCTTAGGGGCCATCGGGCGGCCCTTGAGATAGGCGAAGGTCACATCATCCGCCGCGATCAAGCCCGCGCGCGCGCCGCCTTCAATCGCCATGTTGGAGATGGTCAGGCGTCCCTCCACCGAAAGCCCCCGGATTGCCGA
>JBJOLA010000120.1:0-3246 GCA_046045815.1 Pseudomonadota bacterium | reverse complement strand
TTCATCGCTTCCGAGTGCGTCGGGTGGGCGTGGCAGGTGTAGGCGATGTCTTCGCTGGTTGCGCCGAATTCCATTGCGAGCGCGGCTTCCGCAATCATCGTTCCGGCGAGGGAGCCGATGATGTGGACGCCTAGCACCTTGTCCGTCTTGGCGTCGGCGATCACTTTCACAAAGCCGTCGGTGTCGCGGTTAGTTTTGGCGCGGCTGTTTGCCATGAAAGGGAATTTGCCGACCTTGATTTCGTTCCCGGCTTCTTTGGCACGTTCTTTGGCTTCCTCCTCGGTCAGGCCAACGTCAGCGATTTCGGGCATGGTGTAGACCACGCCGGGAATGACCGCGTGGTTCACAATGCCGGTGCCGCCTGCGATAAATTCCGCCGCTGCAATGCCTTCATCCTCGGCCTTGTGAGCAAGCATGGGGCCAGGGGTGACGTCTCCAATGGCGTAGATGCCGGGGATATTGGTCTGGAAATCAGGACCGACCTCGATCTGTCCGCGCTTGTTGAGGGTGATGCCTGCCTTATCGAGGCCGAGGCCTTCGGTGTTGGGCCGCCTGCCGATGCTGACGAGAACGCAGTCGGCCTCAATGGTTTCGGATGCGCCGCCAGCGGCAGGTTCGACGGTGAGTATGGCCTTGCCGCCTTTAACGGCCGCGCCGGTTACCTTGGTGCTGGTGCGGATGGTGAAGCCCTGCTTGGCGAAAATCTTAGCGGCTTCCTTGCGGACCTCGCCGTCCATGCCTGGCAGAATCTGGTCAAGATATTCAACCACGGTAACTTGCGCGCCCAGCCGCCGCCAGACCGAACCCAGCTCCAGCCCGATCACGCCGCCACCGATCACCACCATATGCTTGGGCACTTTGGGCAACAGCAGCGCACCGGTGGAATCGACGATCACCTTCTGGTCCACCGCCACACCGGGGAGCTGGGTGACTGAGGAACCCGTCGCGATCATGATATTCTTCGCGGTGTAGGCGGTGCCCGCAACGGTGATGCTGTTGGCGCTCGTGAAGGCCGCCGCGCCCTTGATCCAGTCAACCTTGTTCTTTTTGAACAGATATTCAATCCCGCTGGTCAGCTCCTTAACGGCCAATGCCTTCTCCGCATGCATCTGATCGAGATTGAGCGAGACAGATTTGAACTCGACCCCAAACTTCGCGAGTGCGCCCGAATGCGCCTCCTCATAAAGCTCAGAGGCGTGCAGGAGCGCCTTGGACGGGATGCACCCAACATTAAGGCAAGTGCCCCCAAGCGTCTCTCGCGCTTCCACACAGGCCGTCTTCAGGCCAAGTTGAGCCGCCCGGATCGCCGCGACATATCCGCCCGGGCCAGCGCCGATGATGATGAGATCGTAGGGTGTGTTGGTCATGTCAGCTCTTTCGTCATGTAAATTACTTGCTTGCCGTGCGGCCCGGTGCGGTGCGGTGCGGTGCGTTTCGGTATAACCCAATCGCCGGTAGAGCTCGACATTGCCCGTCATCACTTCATTCGTATAGAGTCGCAGCGTATGTATTTCTGCTGCCCGCGCCAGCATTTCCGCTTCACCCATCAACAGGCTTCCCAAGCCTTGCCGCTGCCTATCTGGTGCAATCCCGACTGTGCGGACCAGCAGATAATCCTCAGCCATTTGCACGACGAGAATACCGTCCAATGCCGAACTCCCATCTAGCACCCAAACCTCACCGGCTGCGATCAGCGCGGTATAATCGTCCGTCATCGGCTGGGGTTCACGGCCCAATCGCGGTATGTAATCGCGATAGGCGGCGTCGATAAACACAAATATCAGGCCTACCTCTAAGGGGCTTGCAAGGCGGATCACTAGCTAGTCAACGAGCAAATATCTCTGCCCAAGCAATTGAAATGCCTAGCGAAACTAAAACGACATCTTCCTTTGAATCAACCTCGAAATCACGCCATCCGCCGCCTTGTGTGCGGGTCGACAATTGAACCTTCTGGGCATCGGGATCGATGTACAATATCGTCTTTAGTGATGGCATGGCCCGATACTCAGGAAGCTTCACATCCTTATCCCTGCGCCTAGTCGAAGGTGACAGGATTTCAACGATCAGCGTAGGGTCATCAAACTGCTTGAGCTTGTCATTTTCAGGGCCTTCGCGACCGCAAAACACTGAAACATCAGGATATCTTAGCGACAGATCATGAGTCCGTACACCCATATCCGGCCCATATGGTCGGCAACCGCTACCCTTGAGGCGCTCGAACAAGGTGCCCATGACATTGCTTTGCACGCGGTTATGCGTCCCGCTGCCGCCCGCCATCGCCAATATCACGCCATTGTCGAGTTCGACGCGCGGAACGCCTTCTAGCTCAATATCGAGTTCGAGGAATTCCTCTACAGTGAGCAGTCGTCTTGCAGCGCTTGCCATATCAAAGGTCAATCAAAAGCCGTGTCGGATCCTCGATAGCATTTTTGAGCGCGACAAGGAAGGTCACCGCCTCACGCCCGTCGATCAGACGGTGGTCGTAGCTGAGCGCGAGATACATCATCGGGCGGATCACAATCTGGCCATCCCGAACGACCGGGCGGTCGTCAATGCGGTGTAGGCCAAGCACTGCCGACTGCGGGGGGTTGATGATTGGCGTCGACATCAGCGATCCGAACACGCCGCCGTTGGAGATAGTGAAGGTGCCGCCTGCCATTTCGGCCATCGTCATCGTGCCGTCTTTGGCCTTTTTGCCAAAGTCACCAATCGTGCGTTCGATGGCTGCGACGGACAGGTCTTGTGCGTCACGGATGACCGGCACGACGAGGCCGTTGGGCGCGCTGACCGCGACCGAGATGTCCGCATAGTTGCGGTAGACGATCTCTTCGCCTTCAATGCTGGCATTGACTGCGGGAATATCGCGGAGCGCCATACACGCCGCCTTCACGAAAAAGCCCATGAAGCCGAGCCGCACGCCGTGCTTCTTTTCGAACAGATCTTTATACTTCGCCCGCGCCGCCATCACTTCGGTCATATCGACATCGTTGAAGGTGGTGAGCATTGCGGCGGTATTCTGCGCTTCCTTCAGCCGCTTAGCGACGGTCTGACGGATGCGGGTCATGCGGACCCGTTCTTCGCCGCGCGCACCGGTTGATGCGGTTGGAGCCGCTACGGGCGCAGCTTCGGCGGGCATGGGCGTACTGGCGGCAGCGAGGACGTCTTCCTTGGTCAGCCGCCCATCTTTGCCTGTGCCCTTGATCTTCGACGGATCCAGCCCACGTTCAAGCACCACGCGACGCACAG
>JBJOLA010000110.1:0-7350 GCA_046045815.1 Pseudomonadota bacterium | reverse complement strand
ATCGGGGACGTTTTCCTTAAACGTCAGCCCCATCATCAACACTGTTCCCGGCTTCCCGCCGCGCCGTTCGTGGATCTGGTTGGCAATCCAACTGCCCATCGCATCATTGGTCGCGCGCCCGGCGAGGATCACCTGTGGATCATGGCCCAATTCCTGCGCCCGGTGGCTGAGATAATAAGGATCAACCCCAATGCAATGCCCCCCGACCAGACCCGGCTGGAACGGCAGGAAGTTCCACTTGGTGCCCGCTGCGTCAAGCACATCCCAGATTGAGATATCCATCTTTCCGAAAATTTGGGTGACTTCGTTCATGAAAGCGATGTTGATATCGCGCTGCGCATTTTCGATGACCTTGGCGGCTTCGGCAGCCTTGATCGACGCCGCGCGGAACACGCCACCGCTGGTCACCTTGCCGTAAATCTCCGCGAGCTTTTCGGTGATCTCAGGAGTGTCGCCCGCAATCACCTTGGTGATTTTATCGACGGTATGTTCGCGGTCGCCCGGGTTGATTCGCTCCGGTGAATAGCCAAGGAAGAAATCCTGGGCGTGTTTCAGGCCCGATTCCGTTTCCAGCAACGGCCCACAAATATCCTCCGTCACGCCGGGATAGACGGTGCTTTCGTAAATGATCACCGGCTTCATGCCCGCGTCGATCATCTTGGCGATCATCTTGGTCGCGCCGATCACGGGTGAAAGGTCCGGCTTGTTGGCCGCGTCAATCGGTGTTGGCACCGTCACGATGTAAGCGTCCGCCGCCGGGCAATCCGCCGGGTCTGCGGTCAGCCTGAGCGTGGAGGCTTTCAGCCGCGCCGCGTCAATTTCATCGGTCCGGTCAAAGCCATCTTTGAGTTCGGCGATCCGGCCCTGATTGATATCAAGCCCCCAGGTCTCAAAATGCTTCGCCAACTGCACCGCCAGCGGCAATCCGACATAACCCAATCCAACAACAATGATACGCATGGTCACCCCCAGCCTTTTAAGCCTTAGATTTTGTGATAATCGCGGTACCAGCCCACGAAGTTTGGAATGCCAACATCAATTTTGGTCGTTGGCGCAAAGCCGAGATCGCCCGAAATCGCACTGATGTCGGCGGCAGTTTCCTTGACGTCTCCCGGTTGCATCGGATGCATTTCCTTGATCGCTTCCCGCCCGCAGGCTTTCTCGATAAGCGCGATCATCTGGGTCAGTTCTTCGCTATTATTATTCCCGATATTGTAAACCCGGTGCGGGCTGATGCTGCCCCCCGCTTTCACGCTGCCGTCATCGGCCGGCGGCGTATCGAGGCAGGCGACTACGCCCGAAACGATATCATCGACATAAGTGAAATCGCGCCGCATTTCGCCCGCGTTGAAGACTTTGATCGGTGATCCTTCGAATATTGCTTTGGTGAAAATCCACATCGCCATATCGGGCCGACCCCAAGGGCCATAGACGGTGAAGAAGCGGAGGCCCGTTAGCGGCAGGCGGTAAAGATGCGCGTAAGTCTCGCTCATCAGCTCATCCGCTTTCTTGGTCGCGGCATAAAGCGACAGCGGATGATCTACCCGGTCCTCAACACGGAACGGCAATGTCTTATTCCCACCATATACCGAAGAAGATGACGCATAGACCATCGGCACCTCGCGGCTGCGCGATACTTCGAGCAAGTTGAGATGGCCAACCAGGTTCGACTGGACATAGGCCCGCGGATTATCAATCGAGTAACGCACCCCCGCCTGCGCACCCAGATGCGCAATCCGGTCAAACCGGTGCGGTGCGAGCGCAGCCTCCAGCGCGGCATGATCGGCAAAATCGACCTGAATGAAGGTGAAGCCGTTGCCGTGCCTGTTCTTAAGGTCCGCGATCCGATCCCGCTTCAACTGGGGATCATAATAATCATTGACGATGTCGATCCCGATCACCGGTTCTCCGCGCGCCAACAGACGTCCGGCCAGATGATAGCCGATGAACCCAGCGGCGCCGGTGATTAGTGTGGTCAATTCTTCGCTCCTTGAGGCAGTTAGAAGCCCGTTACCGGTGCCTTAGTCCCACGACAATCAAAAAGGCGTAAACGTCTTGTAACTCGCCGCTGGCTCCCCCAAATAACCAACAAGGGATGATCTTTCATGCCAACAGGAGCTTTTTATGCAAACCGAAAACCGCTTTTTTGATGACTTCGCCAAATTCGTGAACGGTGCTGCGGGCACGATTGCGGGAATGGGCCGTGAAGCCGAAAGCTCGGCTCGCGAACGTGCCAAGGAATGGATTGGCGGCCTCGAATTCGTCGGCCGTGACGAATTTGAGGCCGTGAAGGCGATGGCTGCGGCTGCCCGTGATGAAGTCGATGCCCTGCGTGCTCGCCTCGATGCACTCGAGGGCAAAGTGGCAGCCAAGCCTAAAGCTGCCAAACCAAAAGCATGATATCCACAACATTGTGGGGCACCCTCTTGCCCACCCCCCCATATTGAGGGCATTGAGCAAGGCATGACGATTGAACTCCAGATCAGCGGCAAGCCGGACTCGCCGATTGATGTTCTCGAAAGCTGGTACGGTGCCCACAGTTGGGCGCACGACCGGATTGGCGATGAGGAAATTGTTGCCGCGTGCGATGGCAGCTGGGGCCAATATGAATTGCGCGGGGTGTGGCGTGAGGATGATCGGGTCCTCCAGTTTTTGGCCTTCCCCGATATCAAAGTGCCCGAGCCTCAGTTCGCGGCGATTTACGAAACCGTTGGGCTGATTAACGAACAGTTGTGGCTTGGGCATTTTGAACTCTGGTCTGGCAATGGTTCGCTGGTTTTCCGTCACGCCGCGATGCTTGACGGGGATGAGGAGGAAGTGACGCTGTCGCTTGAACAGGTAGATGCGCTGGTCGACGCGGCGGTGGGAGAGCTGGACCGTTTCTATCCGGTTTTCCAATTCGTCCTATGGGGCGGAAAATCTCCTTCTGAAGCGATTGCGGCGGCGATGGTTGAAACTCAGGGTGAGGCGTGATGGCTGGATCGCAACCGGGCAGCTTCTGGATCATCGGGTGCGGCAATATGGGTGGCGCGATGTTGCGCGGGTGGCTGGCAAACGGGCTTGATCCCGCGAGCGTCACCGTCATTGATCCGCAATTGCCGGCGCTGCCCGACGGCGTAACGGTGGTGGCTGAATTGCCCGAAGCCGGCGTTCCGGGCCGCGTTCTCCTCTCTGTAAAGCCTCAATTGCTCGACGCGGTGACGCCGGGGCTGGCGGCGCGCCTGGGCCGGGAAACCTTGCTCCTCTCAATCCTCGCCGGGGTAGAAACGGAATCGTTACGCAGCCGGTTTGCCACACCGCACGCGATTGTGCGGATCATGCCGAACACCCCCGCAGCGATTGGCAAGGGCGTGATTGCGCTCTATTCAAGTGACGCAGACGGCGCGGCACGAGGGGATGTCGAAACACTAATGGCGCCGCTCGGGTTGGTGGAATGGATCGGCGCCGAGAGCCAGTTTGACGCGGTGACAGCACTTTCCGGATCGGGCCCCGCCTTCCTGTTCCGCTTCATCGACGCGCTGGGCCAAGCCGGGGCCGCGCTCGGCCTGCCCGCCGATCAAGCCGCGCGCTTTGCCTTGGCCACCGTCGAAGGCAGCGCCCTCCTCGCCGCCGCCGCCCCAGAATCCCCCGCCGCACTCGCCGAACGCGTCGCCAGCCCCGGCGGCTCCACCCGCGAAGGCATGAACATCCTTGATGCTGATCAGGCACTGATATCGCTGCTCACCCGCACGCTGGCGGCGGCGGAGCGGCGGAACGCGGAAATGGCGGCAGCGGCGAAGCGGTGAGCATACCGTTTAATGAACCGGTTAGCACTATGGTGATCGATAGCGATTGCTTTGGCAGGAGTCGCAAGCTTTTCGGTCGTTTGTTAAGCAAACGCGGGACAGCCTAAGCGGACATCGCTTGCGCGCAATTTCGCATCGCTGGCGTGGCGACTATTTGGTGGAGTGTTGAGATGCTGGGGTTGTGTAACCACGAGTTCCAGTCGCCATGCATTTGATGCTGAGCCGCGTTTCCTGCTGCATTGCGTTACCGATAATTTCGGATGGCAGTTTGATCGAGTTCAGAAGCTGGTAGTAGCCGATAGTGCCGCTCCTGAACGACCCTGACTTCGCTGTCCTGCAACGTCAGTTCGAAAAGCGCTATTGATTGATCGGCCATGAATTGAGCCGAAACTGCACGGCAGCGCATTCCGGGAAATTTCTGTTCGACAAAAGCAATGTCTTGACTGGTCTGCACCACCCCGATCTGATCCTTGCCGCCTTTGGCTTGCACGGGAATGGCGAAATGGCATCCATTGCGATCAATCCCGAAATATAATTCGTCGATTTCGATCTGCCCGATGCCTTTAACCGTAGTCCTCAAATGGTTTTGCAAACTGTAGGTTGTCAGTCCGAGAAATGTGTCGATCAAGCGGTTGTAGCGTACGATGGCAAGCAGGGCTTGCTCATCGTCCAAAGCATAGGCTCGGATCAGTTCAGGGGTGGCATCTGGTATCCCAATCTTGATCAAGTCTTCGCGCGGACTGATGCGCGTCGCCGAGACGAGGCGGAACCGGTATCGCGCGGTGCCTGCGCCCTTGACGATCCATTCGCGACCAGCGGACTGAGTTGCCAAAACGCGCTCTGGCATTTCGGTACGATACCGGATCGCATAGACGACATCGCCCAAGTTCTTCGGCAGCTTTATCCCGAGTTGAGTCGCCTTGGTTGCAAGTTCTTCACGCGCAAATTCAAATGCAGTCGATCCGCTGCGATAACCGTCGAAGAAAACGCCTTCGATCAATTGTTGGTAGCGATTGGGTGTTCGCGCATCAGCCATAAGCGAGTCTAACTCGCTCTATATCTTCCTGTTTGCGCTTCGTCGCCCCGCTCTTGCGGTCACGTTTGCTTGGAGGTGCCACAACGCCGAAATGAGACGCCGCTTGCGAAACCGTCATCCCCAGAAGCCTGAGCTCTCCCAATTCCAACGTCTCGAATGGGCGGCTCGGAACATAGCCCAATGCCTTGATCAATTGCGCAGCCACCGCCCGCGCCAGTGGCGGCGGCACCGAGTTTCCTATTTGCCGCGCTCCGTGCCATTTGGTTTCATGCAACCTGAACCAGTCGGGATAGCCGTGAAGCCGCGCCATTTCGCGCACGGTGACGCAACGATCAAGCTGGTAATGAATCGGTCTCGGGCTGGTAAAAGCTCCCCGCGTGCCGTCCGTCCCTGCGCGCAAGGTATTCGACAGCCCCGACGCCGACAGCTTGTAGAACCGTGAAATCGGTTCAGTTTGTCCGCCCTTGGTTTCCGAGAAGCGGAGACGGGAAATTTGAGTATGGTTCGTGCGGATGCTCGACGTCAGCAGTCCAGGGTCCCAGTTGCGGACGTAACCATAGTGCCAAGCATCGTTACTCACGCAACGTAACTCACGCACATAAGCGCTGGGATTTCCCCATACTTCCGGCCGAACGGAATCCCAGTCCATCAGTTCGTCGAAGCAGTCAGCATCGGGCAAATCGCTTATCGCTTCCGCAACGCTCGGACCCTTGGGCACGCTTGTAGGGCCTCTTCCTTTGCCGTCAGCCGGGCGCGTCGTGGCTTCCGGGTATTGGGGAAGGTGCGCCTTTCTCCGCGCTCCGTAGAGAATCAAACGTTCGCGGTTTTGCGGCGTTCCAAAATGCGCCGCGTTCAGCACGCACCAAGGCAAGCGGATAGAATAACCAAGATCGTTCGCCATTGCGACGAATTCATCGAGGAATTGCCGGTGCTTGCCAACAGTCAGGCCTTTGACGTTTTCGAAGACAAAAGCCTTGGCATCAAGCTCGTGGACGATTCGAAGGAATTCGCTAACCAATGCATTTCGCGGATCATCGAGCACACGTTGGCCGATCATCGAAAATCCCTGGCAGGGAGCGCCGCCGAAAACGACATCGACTTGGCGGCTGCCGATTCCCGCCGCTAACCTGATTTCACTGCCACTCAGTCCCACTACAGTGCGCGGAATGACCGCGCACTGTGGGAAGTTGAATTTGTGTACTGCGCAATGAACGGGGTCGATTTCCACTGCTGCAACGACATCAAATCCAGCCTGTTCAAAGCCAAGACTCATGCCGCCAGCACCCGCGAACAAATCTATCCCAATTGGTCTCATATGTCCTTATCCCTAATCCGACGCCGCTATAATAGAGGAACATTTAGGGAAATTCGACCGTTTTTTCGTTGGCCCTGCACAATCAGATCGATAGTTTTGTAATCGGAAGCTAACTTGGTGGTTGAGCGTTCGGGAACGGCGGCTAATCCCAATCCCTGAATTAAAACCCGCCATTCCGCTCCCCCCAACTTTGCCCCCACCCGCAGAGGCAACTGCCCCGCTTCGGCCGCCAACGGTGGGGCATGGTCTCAGATCAAGAAACAGGAGAACCCGATTCGCAATTCTCCAATGTGACTAATTTTGCCATAACAGCGTGACGCTGTCAAGAACTATTTGCCAATCCGGTTATTTTTGTCCTACAATCCAGTCCGCCACGGCACCCGCAATCTGGTTCGCCGCGCGGTTGAGTGCCGTTCCCGCAGGTCCTGCCGCGATCACGCCAACGCCTATCCGCGCCTCAAACCGGCGGGTGCTGATCTGTTTGCCGTGATCGCGCATCAGCGCCGCGTCATAGACGATCACCGCCTCACTGCGCGACGCATCAATCCCGAATTGGCGGAGTTGCCCCGCCAGTTGCGTGCCCGGCTCCACCGCAAACTGGCGCGGATCGAGAACCATCTTGCCGGTCTTTGCCGCCACGGTTTCGCTCAGTAACCGTTGGAACAAGCGCGCGGGCGGCTCCACCCACTGCGCATCCTTCACATAGGCAATCGACGTATCTCCGTCATTCACCGCGACCCGGTTTGTGGCAATCGCCTGAGGCACGCCGGGCACCCCAATCGTGATCATCTCCCCCGCACGGGCCATCCGCGCATCGTCAGGCGCAACCCGCACGGCAGAAGTCAGGTTGAGGAGCAATGCAGGCGGCTTGCCCCCACCGATCTTGACGCAACCGCCCAGCGCGAGCGCGATCCCGAGAAATGCTGTCGTCTTCATCATTTGCCGCTTCTCCCGGGCTTGTAATCAGGCAGCGTCGGCCCGCTGACGAGCGATCCCACCCCGCCTTGATCTATCTTGTTGGCAACCGACCCCAGCGAATCAGACATGGCTCTTAGATCACGCACGAGCTGGCCGATCTCAGGCACAGTCTGGGTGGAGATCGCCTGTAGGCCCGGCCGCACATCTTTTAGCGCACCGTCCAGAGACGCCATGCTGGCCTGCGCCTGATTGACCGTCTTGCGCAGGTCCGCGATCATCGGCCTGCCCTCTTCGCT
>JBJOLA010000027.1:0-7851 GCA_046045815.1 Pseudomonadota bacterium | reverse complement strand
ACGGCACACCGTTTCGCGCCACATATCATGCTCTTCATTGAACAGCGAACGCTCGATCATGCCCTGTCGGCCTTGTCTTTCTGGGTGGATGCTTGGATCGCTTCACGCGCCGCCTGCCACTGACCATCGGTCAGGCCTGAGAGGTCAGCAAATGTGCTTGGCGCGGCGAGATGTTGGCCACCATCAATCGCGATAGTCTGGCCAGTGATATAGTCGCAGCCGTCCGACTGCAGAAAGATGATCAGGTTAGCCAGTTCCTGCATCTGGCCGTAACGACCAAGCGGGACGGTCTCACTGCCGGTCGCGGACGACCTCGCGTCGGGGATCGGGTTCAGCTTTTCCCAAGCGCCTTCTGTCGGGAACGGCCCTGGTGCAGTCGCATTCAGGCGGATGCCATATTTTCCCCACTCAACCGCCAGTGACATTGTCATCGCATGAAGCGCCGTCTTCGCCATGGCGGAAGGGACGACGAACGCCGAACCGCTCCAAACCCAAGTGACCAGGTTGCTGACGACGGAGCCCTTGATCCCCTGCTCGATCCAGCGCTTGCCCGCAGCGAGCGTGACGAAAAAACTCCCGTCCATCACCGTTGAGGTCACTGCGCGAAATCCTCGGGGGCTGAGTTCCTTGGTGGGCGAAATGAAGTTTGCAGCGGCATTGTTGATGAGTCCTGTCAGCGGCCCGTGCGTCCAAATGGCCGCCATCATCGCTTCAATCGAGTCGGCATCGCGAATGTCGCAGATATGGAATTGCGCGCCGTGCCCAATCTCGGTGACTGCCTCTTCGAGCACATTGGCCCGGCGCCCACAAATATGCACCAAGGCCCCCTTGGCAGCGAGCGCCTTGCTGATCTCTTTGCCCAAACCTGAACCACCACCCGTGACCAGTATGGATTTGCCCGCGAGTACGTCAGATCGAAAAATATCCATGCTCACCAGCCGCCAACTCCCAGAAAACGCACAGTCAGATAGCCGTGCATCGAAATTATTGTGAACGTGTTTACAAGTTTGCGGAAAGCTGTCAAGAACTGCGTTGAGGCGGAACGCATTTTCAGGATGGGCATGGCACACGGATCAGGATATCGCGGGATCGCGGGCATTAGTGGATATTTGCCGTTGCTGCGTCTGGATCGGGTGGCGGCGGCTAAGGCATTGCGCTTCTCAGGTCTCGGCGGACGGGGCGCGGGCTTTCGGGCGACCGCCAGCTGGGACGAAGATTCAGTGACATTGGCTGTTGAGGCCGTGCGCCACGCCATCGGCGGCGCTGCGCCGGAACGTCTCTGCTTTGCGTCCACGTCCGCGCCGTTTACCGAGCGTGGACATGCTTCCTTGCTGGTTGAGGCTTTGGCGCTGTCCCCATCAACGCGGACAATTGATGTCGCGGGTAATCGTCGGTGTGCTGTTTCAGCATTGCTTGATGCCCTATTGGGTAAAGGCGATACGGTGATTGCAGCGGGCGAAAATCGCCCCACCAAGGCAGGCAGCCCCTTTCAACTCGCTTGGGGCGATGGCGGTAGCGCTGTTTTTGTAGCCGATGAAGGCGGGGCAACGTTGATTGGCCATGCGAGCATCAGTCACGATTTCGTCGATGTTTATGCGTCGCGCGAACACCCGACGCCATACGGCTATGAGGAACGGTTCATCAAGGAAGTCGCGACGAAGGACATTTTCGTGCCTGCGATCAAGGCGGCGTTGGCAAATGCCGGACTCACAGGTGCCGACATCAGGCAGGCCGCTGTGTGCGAGCCGCTTTCCGGTATGTGGCGGGGCATCGCCAAAGCGTGCGGGATCGATGCGCCTAATCATGCGGGTGATCTGGCCGTTGTGGCTGGCGATCTCGGCGCAGCGCATCCGATCTTTGCGTTGGCGCTGGCACTGGACGCCGCAAAGCCGGGTGACAAGGTGCTGCTCGCCGGATTCGGCAGTGGCTGTGACGTATTGGTGTTTGATGTGACCGGGCCCATCGTCGGCGCTGCCGAGGCGCGCGCTGCCCTGACGCAGGGTCTCGCCCTCACGGATTATATCCGTTTTCTTTCACTGACCGGCGCACTTGCCCTTGAGTGGGGCGTCCGTTCCGAATTTGAACAAAAAGCCCAGGCAACAGTGCTTGAACGTCATGGCCGCGATACGATCGGCTTTATCGGTGGGCGTGATAGCAAGGGCAATGTGCAGTTCCCCAAATCCCGCATTCCCGTTCGTCCCGATGCCGATGGCCCGGAACCACTTGAGGATGTCCGCCTCGCTGATGTGCCTGCCAAACTCGTGTCTGTTACGGCTGACCGGCTCAACTTCTCGCCCGATCCACCTTTCTGGTTTGGCCTGGTGCAATTTGAAAATGGCGCGCGCGTGATGATGGAATTCACTGATGCCGATCTGGCAGGCTTTAAGGTTGGCGATCCGGTCGCCATGCGTCTTCGCATCAAATCTCACGACAAAAGGCGTGGCTTTCGAACCTATTTTTGGAAGGCCGCGCCCGCTCAGCGTCCCGAGATGGAGTCATAGGATATGGCAAGCGGAATCAAGGATCGCGTCGCCATTATCGGCATGGGATGCACCCAATTTGGAGAGCTTTGGGACAAGGGGCCCGAAGACCTGATCGTTGAAGCCTTTGAGGAGGCCCTCGCGGACGCGGGCATTGCGCGCAGCCAAATCGAAGCGGCGTGGATGGGCAATGCGCTAGACGATATCAATGTTGGCAACAGCGCCCTTCCCCTCGCCCATGCGCTGCGCTTGAAATCCATACCGGTGTCGCGGGTTGAGAATATGTGTGCGACGGGCACCGAAGCCTTGCGTGCCGCGACATATGCCGTTGCAGCGGGCGCGGTTGATTTCGCGCTGGCGCTCGGTGTCGAGAAACTGAAAGACACCGGCTATGGCGGGTTGCCCTTGCGCACCAAGGGCCTCGCGAACGATCTGTGGATGCCTTACGGCTCAGCACCGGGCACGTTCGCTCAGCTTGCAGGTGCCTATACTGCGCGCCACGGCCACCCGCATGACGATCTCAAGCGGGCAATGGCGCATGTCAGCTGGAAGAGCCACCAGAACGGGGCGCTCAATCCCAAAGCGCATTTGCGCAAAGCTGTCGATATGGAAACCATCCTGAAGGCGCCGATGATTGCCGATCCGCTTGGGCTTTTCGATTGTTGCGGCGTATCAGACGGCGCTGCTTGTGCCATTGTGACCACGCCGGAGATTGCCCGCGGGCTGGGCATTGCCAATCCGGTGACGGTCAAAGCAATCCAACTTTCTGCCAGTCATGGTTGGGAAATGAGCTACGGCGATTGGGATGGCGCCTCCGTCCGCAACACGCAAGAAGCCGCAAAGCGTGCCTATAGCGAGGCCGGAATTGCGCCCGCTGATCTTTCACTCACAGAAGTACATGACTGTTTCTCAGTGACCGAAGTTGTGACGATGGAAGATTTGGGCCTCTCCGCCGAGGGCCGGGCACTCTTTGACATTCTGGATGGTCGCTATGACAGAAGCGGCGCATTGCCTTGTCAAGCCGATGGCGGCCTCAAATGTTTCGGCCACCCCGTCGGTGCATCCGGATTGCGGATGGCCTATGAGGTGTACGGTCAGCTCCTCGGTCGTGCCGGGGAACGCCAACTTGCCAAAGTTGATTTCGGCCTCACCCACAATTTGGGTGGGCAGCCCGCCAATAGTGTTGCCGCTGTCTCGATCCTTGGTCGACTTAATTAGGAGCTGTCCATGTCTGCACCCCGCCCCCTACCAACCGAGGACGATCTTGCGACGATCCGCGCGGGTGTCCACGCTGTTTGTGCTCAGTTCGGCGATGATTACTGGCTCGCCCGCGATGATGATGGCAAATTCCCGCGCGAATTCCACCGGGCGATGGCTGATGGCGGCTGGCTTGGGATAACGATGCCAGAGGAATATGGCGGTTCCGGCCTCGGTGTCACCGAAGCGATGGTGATGATGAACGAAGTGGCTTCGAACGGCGGCGGCTTTGCGGCGGCCTCCACCATCCACATCAATCTGTTCGGCCCGCACCCGATTGTCGTAAAGGGCACCGAAGAACAGAAGGCCCGATGGGTGCCGCGTCTGGTTACAGGAGAGGATCAATGCTGTTTCGGTTTCACTGAGCCAGATGCCGGTCTCAACACCACGCGGATCAAAACCTTCGCCGAGAAAGTTCCGGGTGGTTATGTGGTCAACGGACAAAAGGTCTGGACGTCCACTGCACAAGTGGCGAACAAGATCATGCTGCTCACCCGCACCACCAAATATGAGGATTGTGCCAAGCCTACCGATGGCATCACCATTTTCTACACTGATTTGGACCGCACCAAGATCGACGTCCACTTGATCCCTAAAATGGGGCGCAAAGCGGTCGATTCCAATGCGATCTTCATCGACGGTCTCTTCATCCCCGAAGAAGATCGCATCGGTGAAGAGGGCAAAGGCTTTGGTTACATCCTCCACAGCCTCAACCCCGAACGCATCCTGATCGGCGCGGAAGCCATCGGCATTGGCCGTGATGCCCTGCGCCGTGCCACCCAATATGCCAAGGACCGCGTCGTGTTTGATCGGCCCATCGGCATGAACCAAGGCATCCAGCATCCGCTCGCTGAAAAGTGGATGTACCTCGAATCGGCGTGGCTTATGTGTGAGAAGGCGGCGCGCCTGTACGACCAAGGCCTGCCTTGCGGCGCAGAAGCCAACAGCGCGAAATTCCTCGCCGGCCGTGCCTGCCATGACGCGGCGTGGCAATCAGTCGCGACACACGGCGGCTTTGGCTATGCCAAGGAATATCATGTCGAGCGGCTCTACAGGGAGGCGGCACTGACCCGACTCGCGCCGATCACCGAGCAACTGATTATGAGCTTCATCGCGGAGAAGGTGCTCGGCCTGCCAAAGAGTTATTGAGGAACAGAAATACCCACACAGGCATTGCGAGCGAAGCGAATCAATCCAGATTGTTTACCACTGACACTGGATTGCCGCGTCGCTCCGCTCCTCGCAATGACGAAAGACGGAGAATGAAATGGGAATGATGGACGGAAAAGTCGTGCTCGTCACAGGGGCTGGACGCGGGGTGGGGCGAGGGATTGCGCTCGAAATGGCAAAAGCCGGTGCAGCGGTTATCGTCAATGATTTGGGCGTCTCGATCACGGGAGAGAATGCCGATGGTTCGCCTGCCGAGCAGGTTGTAGAAGAAATCAAGGCGATGGGCGGCAAGGCCGTTGCCAATCATGATAGCGTGGCCGAATGGGCTGGAGCCTGCGCGATGGTGAAGGCCGGCGTCGACAATTTCGGTCGGATCGACGCCGTGGTGAACAATGCAGGCAATCTCCGCGATGTCTATTTCCACAAAATGTCACCCGAAGATTTTGATGCGGTGATTGCCGTCCATTTGAAGGGCAGCTTCAACACCAGCCGTGCCGCTGCGCCATTCTTCAAGGAGCAGGAAAGCGGGGCCTATGTCCACATGACATCGACGTCCGGCTTGATCGGTAATTTCGGCCAGGCGAATTATTCCGCAGCGAAGCTTGGCATCGTCGGCCTCTCTAAATCCATCGCGCTTGATATGCAGCGGTTCGGTGTCCGCTCCAATGCGGTTGCGCCTTTTGCGTGGACGCGGATGATTGATTCGATCCCGACCGATACCCCCGAACAGAAAGCGCGCGTTGATACATTGAAAAAACTCGATGCCGATAAGATCGCACCGTTTGTCGTCGCGCTCTGCGGTGATGGCGGTGCCAAGGTAACGGGACAGATTTTCGGGGTGCGGAACAACGAAATCTTCCTTTTCTCCCAACCCCGCCCAATCCGCACCGCGCATACGTCGGATGGCTGGACACCCGAGACAGTGGCCGAACGCGTATTTGATCAGTTCGCCAATGATTTCTATCCGCTTCACCGTTCAGCCGATGTCTTTAGCTGGGATCCTGCATGACGCTGGCGACTGAACTGCGCGCCAAGCTCCGCATCCCTGTCATGGCAGGTCCGATGTTCATCGCCTCGACCGCGGACTTGGTGATTGCGCAGTGCAAGGCCGGGATTATCGGTTCGATGCCCGCGCTCAATCCGCGCTCGACGGCGGCACTGGATGAGGATGTCGCGCGGATCCGAGAGAGCGTTGGTGATGCGCCCTGGTGCATCAACCTTGTCGCGCACAAAACCAACTCCCGGTTAGAGGCTGATCTTGACGTCGTGATGCGACACAAAGTGCCCATCGTCGTCCTCGCGCTTGCGGCCAATCCTGATCTGGTGAAGGCGCTGCAAGCCAATGGCAGCCTCGTTTTCCAGGATGTCGTCAAGAACCGCCATGCCCAGAAATGTGCGGAGATGGGAGTCGACGGGATCATCGCCGTCGGCGCGGGTGCGGGCGGTCATACGGGGGACATGTCACCCTTCGCGCTCGTGCAAGAAATCCGCGAATGGTGGGATGGCATGCTGATCCTGTCGGGTTGTATCGCCAATGGCCGATCTGTGCTGGCAGCCGAAGTGCTGGGGGCGGATTTGGCCTATGTCGGTTCTCCCTTCCTTGCCTCAACCGAGGCGAACACCAATGCCCACTTCAAGGATATGATCGTGAACGGCAGCGCCGCCGATATCATGGTCACCAATTGCTTCACCGGCGTGGATGCCAACTTCCTGCGCCCTTCGATCATCGAAAATGGCCTTGATCCAAACGCGCTGCAAAAACCCAAAGGCGGTGAGATCAACATTGATGGCGGCGGCGCAAACAGCAAGGCGTGGCGCGACATATGGAGCGCGGGCCAAGGCATTGGCGCCGTCAAGCGATCTGAATCTGCGCTGGACTATATCGACTGGCTCGCGCAGGATTATGCCGCCGCGCGCACCGCAATGGGGATGGCGCGCTAAACGGGAGGATCAACTTATGACATTCACCACAAAGCATATGCTCTATATCGCGCTGGCAATTGGATCGGTGATCTGGGCGTGGTCACATGCCTTTGCGTGGATGGCGGGCGGCGGGAACATCATCAACCTGCCGAGCTTCTTCATCGATTCCTACAAGAGTGGCAGCGCCGCCGCGTTCCTGACCATCGACATTGCGGTTGCGTGGGGCGTGTTCATGCTCTGGGTCGTTGGCGATGCCGCCAAGATCGGGCTTGGTGCGGGCAAAGGTTGGCTGTTCGTTGCCCTTTCCTTCCTCGGCACCTGCTTTGCCTTTCCGCTATATCTTGTCGTGCGCGAACGCCATCTGGCGAAATCTGGCGCGATCCAATGAACCTAGACGTCAGCCGCGCCGAACTTTTCGCTGAACATAAATGGCAGGAGCCGTTCCGCTGGCTGCGCGAAAATGCCCCGGTCCATTATTGCGAAGACAGCAAGCACGGCCCCTATTGGTCGGTCTCCACCTACCAGCCGATTGTCGATATAGAGGCGCAACCGGAAATCTTTTCCTCGAGCTACAAGAATGGCGTCACCAGCATCACCATTGCCGAGCGACCAACCGGCAAGGGCTTTCCCAATTTCATCCGCATGGATGCGCCAGAACATAGCGAGCAGCGCAAGGTCGTCTCGCCAGCTTTCACGCCCAGTGAAATGCTGCGCCTCTCAGGCGACATTCGCAAGCGCGCGGGAGATTTGCTCGACGCGCTACCCAAGGGGGAGGCGCTTGATTGGGTGGACCGCGTCTCTGTCGAGCTGACCACCCAGATGCTCGCCGTGCTGTTTGATTTCCCGTGGGAGGATCGCCGCCTGCTGCCCTTCTGGTCAGATGTTGCGGGCAACGTCGAACAGTTCAATGATCCCGCCGCGCAGACCGAACGTCTGCGTCACCTCGGCGAGATGGGCGCATATTTCAAACGGCTCTGGGATGAGCGCGTTTCAGGCGAGGATCGCCCGGACCTGCTTACCC
>JBJOLA010000363.1:0-4035 GCA_046045815.1 Pseudomonadota bacterium | reverse complement strand
CTGCGGGCGTCATCGTCGGTGCGCTGATGATGGTCATGACGATCGGCGCGATCGCTGCAGTGGGAGATTTTACCGTGAGTGGCGTCAACCCGGCCACCGCCATCATCCCCTTCATTGGGGTGGCCTTCAGCTCTGGCGTCATCGAAGAACTTTTACTACGCGGACTGTTCTTCCGTATCATCGAGGAGTGGGCAGGAAGCTGGATTGCACTCGCAGCATCAGCCTTATTGTTCGGCGCGCTCCACCTCGCAAATCCCAACGCGACAATCGTTGCCGCCGCTGCCATTTCGCTAGAGGCGGGGCTGATGCTGGCGGCGGCCTATATGGTCACGCGTCGACTGTGGTTTCCCATTGGCATCCACATGGCATGGAATTTTGTGCAGGGCGGCGTTTTCGGTGTGGCCGTGTCGGGCAATGCGTCAAAGGGACTGTTGCAATCCAGCCTTACTGGCACCGAATTGGTTTCGGGCGGGGCGTTCGGTGCGGAGTCTTCAATCTTCGCAGTGATATTTGGGCTGATCCTGACGGTGATTTTCCTCCGCCGGGCAAAAATGAAAGGGCAATTCCGTCTCGGCCCGTGGCAACAGCAAAAAGGCCAGTGACGCTTTCGCTTCACTGGCCTTCTTTGACTTCCGGGTAGTAACGCGGACAGGAACTGGGTTTGGGGATCAGGCGACCTGCGCCAGAACCTCTTCGTCTTCGCGCAGCACATAGCCACGGCCCCAGACGGTTTCGATGTAATTTTCGCCACCGCACGCAAGCGCAAGCTTCTTGCGCAGCTTGCAGATGAAAACGTCGATGATCTTGAGTTCGGGTTCGTCCATACCGCCGTACAGGTGGTTGAGGAACATTTCTTTGGTGAGGGTGGTGCCCTTGCGGAGCGAAAGCAGCTCCAGCATCGCATATTCTTTGCCGGTTAGGTGGACACGGCTGCCATCGACTTCGACAGTCTTGGCATCAAGGTTGACGGCAAGCTTACCGGTGCGGATCACTGATTGGCTATGGCCCTTTGATCGACGCACAACGGCGTGAATGCGGGCGACAAGTTCTTCGCGGTGGAAGGGTTTGGTCACATAATCATCGGCACCAAAGCCGAACGAGCGGACTTTGCTATCCATTTCCGAAATGCCTGAAAGGATCAGCACCGGCGTCTGCACTTTAGCGACGCGGAGTTTTTTGAGAACGTCATAACCGTGCATGTCGGGGAGATTGAGATCGAGACAGATGATATCATAATCATACAATTTACCCAGATCGAGACCTTCCTCACCCAGATCGGTTGTGTAGACGTTGAAGCCCTCATTACTCAACATCAACTCAATCGCCTTGGCGGTGGTTGGCTCATCTTCAATCAACAATACACGCATGGGCTAACCCCTTTTAAAGTCCACAACGATTACCGACGGTCTGTCGATACAGATTCATTAACCAAAAAACCTATGAAGGGAATAGGTTAATTTTGCGTTAAGCGGCCTGACTCCGCGAGTCGCGGGGTCTCAGAGTCGCGGAACCGCACGTTCCTGCGCCCGACGCGCTTGAAATGGGCGCCGTGGTCCACCACATCAAACGCTTCCCGGCGGCAACACCCCGCCGATGTGAGACAGAATATGATCGAGATCAGACCTTTTTCTGAGCTTGGCCACGCCAATCACGGCTGGCTCGATGCCCATCACCATTTTTCCTTCGCAGACTATCAAGATCCCACCCGGATGAACTGGGGCAAGATGCGGGTGTGGAATGATGACATCATCGCCCCGCATACTGGCTTCGCCCCCCACCCTCATCAAGACATGGAGATCATCACCTATGTCCGAACGGGTGCGATCACGCATGAGGATAGCATGGGCAATGTCGGCCGGACTGAGGCAGGCGACGTTCAGGTGATGGGTGCTGGCACCGGCGTCCGGCATAGTGAGCGCAATCTGGAGGATGTCCAAACCAGCTTGTTCCAAATCTGGATCCACCCGCGCACGCCGGGAGGCGCACCACATTGGGGCCAGATGGCCTTCCCCAAAGGCGAACGGGCCGGACACTGGGTCGTGTTGGCAAGCGGCGATGCAGCGGACGGAGACACGCTCCACATCAACGCCAACGCCCGGGTGATCGGTGCCACATTGGCGGCGGGCGGCACCCTCTCTCACACGGTGTCACCAGAACGCCATGCCTATCTGGTATCGACAACTGGGGCGGTACGCGTCAACGGCCATTCTGCTCAGCCACGTGACGGCATCGCAATTGGTGCGGGTTCAACGATCACCATCGAAGCCGTGGAAGGCACGGAACTAGTCCTCGTCGAAGCTTGACGAGAGCCACGGTTGGGTGCTGTCTAGAACCAAGTCTCATTGATTTGAGCCCTCCCGTCATTGCGAGAGAAGCGAGGCAATCCAAACTCTGGTGCCGCTGGATTGCCTCGCTTCGCTCGCAATGACGATTCACATTTGTTGCACTGCGCTCTAAATCAAAAAGGCTTTCCTACTCGTTCGTTTTATGTTCTATACTTTAAAATGGAACATATCATGCCCGATTCGCCCCCGTCGCCACAGCTTTTGGCGGATACGCCGCTGGCCTTCACGCCGGTGCCGCAGATCCGCAGACGGCGGGACGGGTGGACAGATGTGCAACAGCGTCGCTTTATTTCGGCGCTAGAGGTGATGGGAGCCGTTGGCCCCGCCGCGCGTGCGGTTGGCATGGGACGCGCTTCAGCTTACCGATTGCGCGAACGTACCGGTGCGCAGAGCTTTGCGCGCGCTTGGGATGTTGCCATCGACATGGGGCGAGAGCGGATGTTCGACTATGCGATGGAACGTGCGCTTGACGGCGTAACGACCGTTCGGGTGCTGCGTGGCGGATCAATCTCGGTTTCAGCAGGCCCAGATATGAAAATGGTCCATGCCGTTCTGCGCGATCCACCGCCGCCATTTGCTCCACGATCCCCCGCTCGCAATACAGTCCTTAAGGCGACAAAGGAGACAGTTTTTCGATGAACGTCCGTCTCTTGTGTCGCTTTAAGGGCAATATGTTGCGGATTAGAACGTCAAAGTCAGTCCGCCCCCTCATAGGCCTCTACAATCCGTCCGACGATGGGATGGCGCACAACATCACTGATGCCGAAGCGCACCGTGGCGATGCCCTCTACGCCCTCCAGACGGCCCACAGCGTCAGCAAGTCCGGACTTGGCGGGATCGGGAAGGTCAACTTGCTTTGGGTCTCCACAAACGACCATACGGCTGTTTTGCCCAAAGCGAGTGAGGAACATCTTCATCTGCATCGCGCTGGTGTTCTGAGCTTCATCAAGGATGATGAAGCTGTCTGCCAGCGTCCGGCCGCGCATGAAGGCAATCGGGGCAATCTCGATTTCCCCGCTGGCAATCCGCCGCTCGACCTGTTCTGCGGGCAGGCAGTCATACAGGGCGTCGTACAGCGGCCGAAGATAAGGATCGACCTTCTCTTTCATGTCGCCGGGCAGGAAACCAAGACGCTCACCCGCTTCGACGGCGGGGCGGGAGAGGATCAGCCGGTCAACACTGCCTGTGATCAGTTGGGCCACGGCTTGGGCAACGGCGAGGTAAGTCTTGCCGGTTCCCGCAGGCCCAAGCGCGAAGATGATGTCGTTGCTCGCCAGCGCTTCCATATAGCGGATCTGCATCGCCGAGCGCGGCACGATGGTTTTCTTGCGGGTGCGGATCATGATAGGCGGCGCGTCTTGCCCGCCGACAACAATGCCTTCCAGCGTCGGTTCAGCCGACATGGCGATCAGCGAATCGACGGTGCCGCCGTCGAGCTCGTGCCCCTGAAGCAGTCGCTTATGCATACCGTTCAGCACATCCCGCGCCCGCGACACGCCTTCCTCATTGCCCTCAATCTGCACCTTGTCCCCGCGCGCCGAGATAAACACGCCAAGGCGGTTTTCCAGCAGCACCAGATTGGCATCAAATTGTCCAAACAGCGCACCGAGGATCGCCGGTTCGTCGAATGCGATTTCAGCGCGGGCTCTGCGTGGGGCATCAGGGCGAAGCTGGGCCAGAATCTGGTCGC
>JBJOLA010000304.1:0-2619 GCA_046045815.1 Pseudomonadota bacterium | reverse complement strand
CATTCTGGCCAACCTCGAGCAAGCTCAGGCCCAGTTCGCCCTCAATCTCGCGGGTCGTTTCACCGTCGGCGCTGACGAACTTCACTCGGATCATGCTTGTGCCTTTGCAGTGCGGAAGATCAGGCTGAGTGCCTCTCGCAATTCCGGTTCTGTGGTATAGCGCCCAAAGCCGATTCGCACGCTGCTGCGCGCCTCGGTGTCGCTCAGCCCGAGCGCGCGGAGCACATGGCTGGGCCGCCCCGAACCACTTGCACAGGCCGCACCGGTCGAGAAGGCTATATCTCGCAGGTCCGAAACCAACCGCGCCGAATCAATGCCTTCTGACATGATGTTGAGATTGCCTTTGTACCGCTGGCTTGTGGAGCCATTCACCGTCCAATCCTTGGGCAACATATCCATTGCCAGCGTCCAGAGTCGATCAACCCGAACCGCATCCTCCGCCATCCGCATCTTCGCCAGGCGCGCAGCGGTGCCAAAGCCGACGCACAGTGACGGCGCGAGCGTGCCGGATCGCAGTCCGCCTTCCTGCCCGCCGCCGTGGAGCAGGGGTTCGAGCTTGACACCGTCTTTCACCCACAGCGCGCCGATCCCCTTGGGGCCGTGAATCTTGTGCGCGCTGATCGCGATCATGTCTGCCTCAGCGGGCACGGGAACCCGGCCAAAGCCCTGCACGGCATCACACAGGAACAGCGCGCCCGCCTTGTGCGCTGCCTTGGCAATCTTGCTGACCGGCTGGATCGTGCCGATTTCGTTGTTGACGAGCATCGTGGCGACCAGGCCGGTGCCGTCGGCGATCGTGAATTTGCTATCCACCAGACCGTCGGGATTGACCGGCAATATAGTGACTTTGCGGCGGTTTCCCCGCAGCCAGAACGCAGTATCCCGCACGGCCGCATGTTCGGTATCGGGCAGGGCAATCCCGCCTTTTCCTGAACAAAGGATCGCCCAGTTCAGGGCTTCTGTTGCGCCGCTCGTAAAATATACCTGCCCGCCCGGCGGCAGCAATTCCGCAATGGCTTCGCGCGCCATATCGACAACCGCGTGCGCTTCGCGGCCAAGCTTGTGTGACGAGTGGGGATTGGCAAATTTGTCCAATATCCAGGGAGTCATCGCGCCGCGCACCTCAGGCGCCAAGGGTGTCGTCGCCTGATAGTCAAGATAGATGGTCATGCTTTGATACGCTTCCAAACCTCGACAAAGCGGTACACGTCTGCGCGGCTGGTGTCTGGCCCGAAGCTGACACGGATCACTTCACCCGCGGCCTTTTCGTTCCAGCCCATTGCCGCCAATATCCGGCTCGATTTGAGCGTTCCTGACGAACACGCACTGCCTGCCGAAATTGCAATGCCTGCCATGTCGAACTGGATGAGCTGGGCCGAGGCGGCAAGTCCGGGCATATGATAACTCGCGATAGTTGCGACGCGGGGACTGTTTCCTGCGACGACTTCACCACCATTGGCCTTGATCGCGCCGTCGAGATGGGCTCGGAGATCGGCTGCGCGGTCCACCCAGCCGCGATTTTGTTCAAGTGCAGCGGCAAAGCCGAGGATCGCGGGCTGGTTTTCTGTGCCCGATCGATAGCCCTTTTCCTGGCCGCCAGACGGTTCAATCATACCGAGATCACGAATGAGGAGCGCGCCAACACCGGGTGGCCCGCCGAGCTTATGGGCCGAGATGGCAATCAGATCGGCATCAGGCAGCGGCAGCTTCCCTGCGGATTGGGAACAGTCCGCAAAAGCAATCCCGCCCGCCGCCCGGATTTCGGGAATCAATATATCGAGCGGCTGAATCACCCCCGTTTCATTGTTGACTGATTGGATCGCCACCAACGGTCGCTTGGCAGAGAGAGCGCCCAACCGCCCAGCCAGTGCGTCGCGCGCCACCAGGCCGTCACTCCCCACCGGCAGGAAGAACGCCTTGGGCTGAACGCGGTGGACGGCATCATGTTCCACTGCCGAAACGATGATAGCATCGGCTTGCGTTCGCCCTAGGCCAATCTGGATCGCCTCACTCGCGCCACTAGTGAAAACAACGTCATAATCCCAGTTGAGCGCACGCTTGATCCGGGCACGCGCGTCCTCAAGCGTCGCACGCGCCGCGCGCCCTTCGGCATGGGGGGAAGACGGGTTTGCCCAACTGTCCAGACCCGCAGACATAGCATCCCGGGCAGCCGCAATCAGGGGCGTTGTCGCGGCATGGTCAAGATAAAGGCGGTCAGACACAGACAGGTTCATCCAGAAAGATTGCGAAACGGAACGCCCTTCCTATATAGGCGCCAACGAGCAAGCACAGCCCCTGCTGTGTCATTCAAGTTTCAAAGTCTGCGAGAACCATGCCAGAAGTCATTTTTCCCGGCCCAGAAGGTCGTCTTGAAGGACGTTTTAATCCCGGCCCCCGCCCGCGCGCACCCGTTGCCATGATCCTCCACCCCCACCCCTCAGCGGGTGGCACGATGAACAATCGCATCGTCCAATCGCTCTATCAGACGTTTGTCCGGCGCGGTTTTGCAACACTACGCTTCAACTTCCGGGGCGTCGGCAAGTCCCAAGGAGTGTTTGACAACGGCGTCGGCGAACTTTCTGATGCGGCATCCGCACTCGATTGGGTGCAGTCGATCCA
>JBJOLA010000274.1:0-3047 GCA_046045815.1 Pseudomonadota bacterium | reverse complement strand
ATGTCGCGCTTACCGTGGTGATGGCCGCCAATGGTTATCCAGGCACGCCTGCGAAGGGTGGGGAGATTGTTATCGGCAAAGTCGGTCCCGCAAAAGCCTTCCATGCAGGCACGGCTCTGGACGGAGCGCGGTTGGTCGCAAACGGCGGCCGGGTGCTCAACGTCACCGCGCGGGCAACGTCGGTAACCGAGGCACGCACACTGGCCTATGCCACAGTTGACGCGATTTCGTTCCCGACTGGCTTCTGCCGCAGGGACATCGGATGGCGCGAAGCGGAGCGGGAGAAAGCCCCGCAGAACAATCGAAAATGAACTCAACGAGACCTTTACTCGACCACATTTGCACATCGGGCTCAACCTGTTGCTCGGCTCCTACCCCCCAACAATCGCTGCCCACCCGGCTTCATCAATCACTGTGACGCCCAGTTCTGCCGCTTTCTTGAGCTTTGATCCCGCGCCGGGGCCAGCCACAACCAGATCGGTTTTCGCGCTGACCGATCCGGAGACTTTTGCCCCTAAGGATTCGGCCTGCGCCTTGGCCTCATCTCGGCTCAGTGTTTCGAGGCTTCCGGTGAACACCACTGTCTTGCCGCTGACCGAGGAAGCGCGGATATTCGAAACATAGGCCGGTGGATGGACCTCCCGCAGCAGATCATCCCAGGCATCGCGGTTATGAGGTTCATGGAAGAAATCGGTGAGCGCTTCGGCAACCACTGGCCCGATACCGTCCACCGCCGTGAGTTCTTCTGCGCCGCCGTCGCGGGTGGCGACTTCTGCCACCGCTTCGACACTGCCGAAGGCGCGAATCAAATCCTTTGCTGTTCCCGCGCCGACGTGACGGATGCCGAGGCCGAACAGGAATTTGATTGGATCGGGCGTGCGCTTGGCCTCAATCGCGGCGAGCATGTTGCTTACTGATTTCTCTTGCCAGCCTTCGCGCCCCAAGATTGTGGTGCGGTGCTGGTGGAGGCGGAAAATGTCGGCGGGGTTGTGGATCAGATCCTGCGCAAAGAATTCCGCGATTGTCTTTTCCCCTAGCCCTTCGATGTCGAGCGCGCCGCGTGACACGAAGTGCATCAGCCGCTGCACGCGCTGTGCCGGACAGATGAGGCCGCCGGTGCAGCGGACATCGACCTCACCCTCCTCCGCCACCGCTTCGCTGCCGCACTGGGGGCAGGTTTCGGGATAGGCAAACGCGTCGCGCGCTTCGTCGCGGGTGAGCACCGACACGATCTGCGGGATGACGTCGCCCGCGCGCTGGACGATCACCCGGTCCCCCGGCCGCGCACCCAATCGCTCGATCTCATCGCGGTTGTGGAGGGTGACGTTTGACACGACCACCCCGCCAACCGTGACAGGTTGGAGTCGCCCCACCGGCGTCAGCTTTCCCGTGCGGCCGACTTGAATGTCGATGCTCAGCAATGTCGTCTGAGCCTGCTCCGCCGGAAACTTATGCGCAATCGCCCAGCGCGGGGCCTTCGCGACAAACCCGAGACGCGCCTGCCAATCGAGCCGGTCCACCTTATACACTACGCCGTCAATATCGAATGGCAGATCAGCACGGAGGCCCTCTATCTTCGCATAATGATCGAGTGTTTCCGCCACAGTCGAGGTGCGGACAAGGCGCGGATCAACCGGCAGGCCCCAGTCCTCAATCACTTTCATTACGCCGTATTGAGTGTCCGCCGGAAGGCTCGACACTTCCCCCCAGCCGTGCGCCAAGAAGCGCAAGGGCCGGGCGGCGGTGACGCTCGCATCTTTCTGGCGCAGCGATCCCGCGGCAGCATTGCGAGGATTGGCGAACAGTTTGTCTCCCGCCGTTTCCTGCGCGGCGTTGAGGGCTTCAAAATCCGACTTGGCCATATAGACCTCACCCCGAACTTCGAAAATGTCGGGCGCGTTCCCGTGGAGGTTTTGCGGAATATCCGAGATTGTGGTGACATTGGCCGTCACATCCTCGCCAACCGCGCCGTCCCCGCGTGTGGCTGCCTGCACCAGCACGCCCTTTTCATACCGCAGAGAGCAGGAGAGCCCGTCAATCTTGGGCTCCGCTGTCAGCACCACTTCGGCATCGTCGGCAAGGTTCAAAAACCGCCGGACCCGCGCGACAAACTCCGTCACCTCATCCCCGTCAAATGCATTGTCGAGGGAGAGCATCGCCTTGGCATGGGTGACTTTCGAGAGGTGTGCCGCCGGTGCCGCCCCCACCAGCGCGTTAGGCGAATCAGCACGCACAAGCTGCGGAAATTCTGTTTCCAGTGCGGTATTACGCCGCACCAATGCATCATAATCCGCATCCGAAATTTCGGGAGCATCATAAGTGTGATACCGCGCGGCGTGATAAGCGATCAGTTTCGCAAGGCGCATCAGTTCATTGGCAGCTTCGGCTTCGGTCATGCCGCCATCCATAACCCCAAGATTAAATTCGTGAAGTGCTTTCCTACACCCCCCCGACTCGCCTAAGACCGATTCGTTGATCGTGACGAAAGGCAAAAGTGGCATGCTCAAATTTCGTCTCGGTCGTTATACAGTCTTCATCTTGTGCATTCTGGTGCTCATCCTCGCGCTGATCTGGTTTCTTGCCCTGCCGACAATGTCGATGTTTCTGCCCCAATGGTGGTGGTTGCCGGTGCCAATATTGCTTGTCCTGATCGGGACTTACGATGTGCTGCAAACGCGGCATTCAATCCTGCGCAATTATCCCGTGATTGGTCACATCCGCTGGCTGGTGGAGATGATCCGCCCTGAAATCCGGCAATATCTGCTGGAAGATGAAGATGATGCGACGCCCTTTTCGCGCGCGCAACGTTCACTGGCCTATCAGCGGGCGAAGGGCGTTTCGTCCGATCATCCGTTCGGCACGTTGATGGATGTCTATGCCAATGACTATGAATATCTCCAGCATTCGATGCGCCCCGCAACGCCTGTTGATCCGAAATCCATCCGCATTCACATCGGCAATGAACAGTGTAAACTTCGCTATTCCGCCAGCGTGTTCAACGTCTCGGCGATGAGCTTTGGCGCGCTTTCGGCCAATGCGATCCGTGC
>JBJOLA010000268.1:0-3559 GCA_046045815.1 Pseudomonadota bacterium | reverse complement strand
CCTTCCATCCTGCAAGGCCGCCCGCGAGCAACGTAATCGCCCCGCCGCTTGCCGCCAAAACCCGCCGCCGTGATACGCCTTGCGGCAAAGCGCTCATCCCGAGGAACCCAAGCTGGCTGTTCGGTGCCGCCGCCGTAGCCCGGATTGCGGCGGTCAATTCTAAAAACTCCGGCGCGGTCGGCTTGCCTTTCCAGCGCGACAGATTGATATGCTGGATCTGCCGAAAGCCCAGCGGCGCTGACGTTCCGTCGATGGAAACCGGCACCATGCACCCGCGATCACGCCCCCGCGTCGCCTCATCGCGCACCCAATGGGATTGAACCGAGCGCGCGGACCAAAGCACCACCACCGCGTCAGCAGTCTCCAGCGCGGTCTCGGTCGTTCGGGCGAAGGCGCTGCCACCTTGTAACAATCCATCCCACCAGACACTAAACCCTTCTGCCTCAAGTGCCTTGATCACCGGCAGCGCCTGGTCCCGGTCTTCGCGCGTATAGCTCAAGAATACCGAAGTCGGGGCGCTTGTTTGGGTGGAGTTGGCGCTCTCTGGCGTCATAGAAAAACATTACCTTTGGCTGGCGATCAAAAAAACGCAAACGGGCACGCGCAACTGGGTAGGTGGGCAAGAAGGTGCCACGGAATTCAACGGGTTACAACACCCTTGCCAAATCCAAAGTGATAGCATAAACTGCTATCATGAATGCGCGCCATGCCAAGACGCTCGGAACGGTATTTCGGCAGCCGACCCCGGCGAATGTTGAGTGGTCGGCGATTGAGGCATTGCTGCTCGCGGTCGGGTGCAGCCTTATCGAGGGCAACGGATCACGCGTTCGCTTTGTGAAGGATGATATGATCGAGTCGTTCCACCGCCCGCATCCGGCCAAGGAGGCCAAGCGTTATCAGGTGCGCGCGGCGCGAGACTATCTGATCCGGCTGGGAGTGAAACCATGAGCAATATCTTGGACCACCGCGGTTACCGCGCGCGGGTGGAATTTGACGCCGAGGACGGGCTGTTCTTCGGGAGAATTGCGGGGATTCGCGACGGGGTGACGTTCCATGCCGATACCGTCCCTGCGCTGGTCGAGGCGTTTCAGGAAGCGGTGGATGACTATATCGAAACCTGCGCGAAGGTGGGCAAGACCCCCGAACGTCCCTTTTCTGGCAAGCTGATGCTCCGCGTCGATCCGGCGGTTCACGCCAAATCGGTTGAGGCGGCAGAGCTGGCGGGCAAGAGCCTCAATCAGTGGACAGAAGACGTGCTGCGGCGGGCGGCGGGCGCGCGGTGACAATCGCATGACGGTCACCGCTCCGCCACCTCCCGCCGCGCGGCTGAGTCTCGGGGTTACTGGGCATCGCGGGGGCAACGCCGCGTTCGCCGCCAACCGCTCTCGCGTGGAAGCTGTGCTGACGGAGATATTCGCCGCGATTGGCGCCTTCACTGCCGCCGAACCAACCCCGCCCGCGCCGACCCGGCTCCACTGCCTGCTCGCCGATGGTGTTGATCAGATGGCGGCGACCGGGGCACTGGCGCGGGGGTGGGAACTGGTCGCGCCTTTGCCGTTCGGGCGGGACCTGAATGTGGCGATCAATGCCTCGCCAGAAACGGTTGCCGATGCGCAGGCTTTGATCGCGGGGAGCGCCGCCGCCGATCCCGCCACTCAGGCGCGCGCCGCCGCGATCCGCGAGTTGAGCGGGAAGGCCCACCTGTTCGAGCTGGCCGAACGCGATGCCACGATTGCCGCGTTGTTCCTCGCCAAGATGGACGCGCCGACCGACATCGCCAAGGCACAGGCCTTCTCCGCGCACAGTTCGCATCGGGTGGCGCTCGCCGGGCGGGTGATGATCGAGCAATCGGATATCATCATCGGCGTGTGGGACGGGGCAAGCACCTCACTGATCGGCGGCACGGGGCATACGATAGCAGCGGCGCTCGAACTGGGGGCGGCGGTGATCTGGATCGATGCTCGTGCACCGGAAAACTGGACGATCCTGCGCGCGCCGGAGTCTCTCGCGGCACGTCCCACCGGAGCAAATGATGACAGGATCGAGGTCCTGGCCGGCCTGGTGCGCGCCGCTTTGCGTCCCCCCGCTGGTGGCCTGCGGGCCGGGATCGCGGCACTGGGCGGCGAGGCGTGGCACCCGCACAGCAGTCGTTGGTGGACCGGCTACCGCCGCATCGAGGCGATGTTCGGCGGCGACGGCAGGCCGTTCCGCTCGCTCCGCCAGACCTATCAAACGCCTGATAGTGTCGCGATCGGAACCGGGGCCACCGTCCTCGCGGCGGCACATGCGCTGCCCGGCGCAGACAGCGAATTCGCAGGCAGGATTGATGCGGGCGTGCTGCGGCACTATGCGTGGAGCGACGGCATTTCGGCTCATCTATCGGACTCGTATCGCGGCGGCATGATCGCGAATTTTTTGCTGTCGGCCAGCGCCGTGATCGTCGGCATCGCCTATCAGCCATTCGCGACATCCGATCAGAAATGGATGTTTGCGCTGGTTGAGTTCCTGCTGCTCAGCGCGATCCTGTTCATCACCTGGCTCGGGGGAAAGCGGCGCTGGCACGGCCGCTGGTTTGAAACACGGCGGGTTGCGGAATATTTCCGCCATGCGCCGATCCTGCTGTTACTCGGGGTGGCACGTCCGCCCGGGCGCTGGCCCAAAGGGTCTGACACGTCCTGGCCCGAATATTATGCGCGGGCTGGCTTGCGGGCGATGGGTCTGCCCTGCGTTGCGATTAACCCGGCCTATCTCCGCGCGGCGCTGACTGATCTGCTCGACGCGCATGTGGTGAGCCAGCGGGATTATCATCTCGGCAAAGCGGCAAGGCTCACCAATGTCCATCACAATCTGGATGGCTTTTCGGCCCGGCTGTTCCAGCTGGCGGTGGTGTCGGTCGCGCTCTATCTCGGCCTGAAGGGCGCGGCGGCACTGTCGCTGATCCCGCATGAATGGCCACACAGCGCGTCTTACGCCTTTACGTTCATGGGGGTTACGCTCCCCACGCTTGGTGCGGCGATTGCGGGCATGCGCTACTTTGGGGACTTCGAGCGCTTCGCCGCGATCTCCGAAGTCACCGCCGAAAAGCTCGACGCCGTCCACGCGCGCTTGACGCTCTTGCTGACCGCGCCCGACGAAGCGCTCGACTATGCGCGCGCCGCCGAACTCGCCCATGCGGCCGATGATATCGTCGTGAGTGAGATTGAGAATTGGCAGGCAGTGTTCGGGGGCAAGCATATCACCGTCCCGGTTTAGCCATCGCAAACGGACAGCTCTGTAAAACACCCCTTTTCCCGCGAAAGGAGCCGCGAAAATTGAAACAAATCAGCACTTAGAGCCAGTTGCAATAAATGTGAATCGTCATTGCGAGCGAAGCGCGGCAATCCAGCGGCACCAGAGTCTGGATTGCCGCGCTTCGCTCGCAATGACGGGTGGCGCAGATTTATCACGCGACGCTCTAAAATAGAACATATGACAAACAAAAGCTTGACAAATCAGAACCAATCAGGTTATCTTCCGCTTCCATTTAGTCCCAAGGAGTCGTGTCATGATAAATTGCCTG
>JBJOLA010000253.1:0-3812 GCA_046045815.1 Pseudomonadota bacterium | reverse complement strand
CCTACCGCGCGCGATCAGTCGCCAATTCAGCCGCCGCTGGGGGGGCGGAAGTGTTGATTTTCACCGAACCCGGTTATCGCTACGGAACTGCAAAAGAAGGCCTACCGCGCAAGCATGCCAGTGACATCGGCGTCACGACGGTTCACCTCGCGCCTGTCAGCGTACATCGTAACGACGTTTTGGAATGGGTTGCCGCAACGACGGCTATTCTCAAAGAACAGTTCAGTCTCGAGGGCATTGGTGCTGTCCACAGTATCGCTGACGTGCCGCTTTCGATAGCGGCAGCCTTGGCGGCTCGGGCGTGTGGATTGTCGTTCACTCTGGATATCGGTTCGATTCCATCAGCGGGTGGGGAAGCTCGTGATGGCTGGGCGAGTACGGAACGATTCGCGGCTTCTTGGTCCAGGTTAGAGAATGTTGCGCGCAGTGCCGACCGGGTGATCATCAGATCTCAGACACTTGCAGCTGCGGTTGAGCTGCAAGCGCCTGGCCTGGCCTTCGAAATAGTCCCGGATGCGATCCCCGACATTTTCGTGGGTGCAGGGTCGGCAAGCATCCGCGACATCCGTCGGGAATTGGGGCTTGCCGATGATCGACCGTTGATTGGCATCATCGGCGAAACCAACTACGGCCAAGGTTTACTGGATGTCATCCGGGCACTGCCGCATGTCCGAAAAGTGATTGCGGATGCGACCGTCGTCTACTGCGGGCCAGGCCGGATCGGCCAAACGCTCCGCCGCACTGCCGCGCTGGAAAGCATTGGTGATGGGCTGATCGTTCCTGATGGCTATACACGGCAACGCTTGGCCCAATATCTGAGCGCTTTCGCGGTGACTGTTTTTCCGCAAGTGGAGGGGTTTGCGGGGATGGCCACGCCGTTCGAACAGCAAGTCGCACTCGCGCTTGGCACCCCGATTGTGGCCGTCGACAGTTTGTGGTCGACGGAATTTTGTGCAAGTCACCCATCTGTCAGAATTGTGACCAAAGGCGATTTGTATGAACTCGCCAACGCAATCGTCAACAGTATTGCGCCGTCGTAAATGTCGGACGATCTTGGCGGTCGCTTGAGCGCTGCCTTGAAACAGGCCAATAGTGGAGCGGCAGGGAGTTGGATAGCAGTTCCAATTGGTCCCAACCACCGCAAAAGTGCCAATAGATGGGCACCTCCAAGACCCTCTCGCATTTGAGCGTCTGATCTGATTCAATAGTTTTCGTGAGGAGGCGGTTATGAAACAGTCAGGATTGTTCGGCTTATGGATCATCTCAAGCGGCTGTCGGCAAACGGCGATCCGCTTGAGGAATTGGTGCGGATTGTTGATTTTGAAGGTCTCCGTGTGATCCTCGAAAATGCGCTGGGCTATTCGGCTGGCACAAAGGGTGGCCGGCCACCCTATGATCCGGTGGCGATGTTCAAAATCCTGATCTTGGCGGCACAGAATGATGTAGCCGATGCGCGCTGGCCCTTCGGCAAGCTTAACCCCGGCAGATGAAGGCTGGAGGCTAACAGTGAACCCGGACACGAAACCAGGGGACCGTCATTTAGCAGGAGGACTCTATCTCTGACTTGTAATAAGTTGGGGTGCACGTCATGCGGGGTGCGGTTTCGCAAATTGAAGCAGGGCCTCGCCGATCTCGCACGGGGCTATGACATCATCCCGCTCGATACGCCGCCCGCACTAGGCACGATCTCCAAATCGACCACGAGGCCCGCGGACCCGAACGCGACATTAACCGTCGCTATAGGATGGCGGAATCCCCAGATCTATTTGGTCATATTATCGGCGATCTGAACTGGGGCCCGTATCGGGAGTCGAGGGCAGGGGAGGCGCCTGTCCTTCGCGGACCATGCCCGAGCAGAGCGCTTCATTCGCTCCACCTTCCATCGCCGGGCAACAGCGCAAAAGCGGTTGGGGCTCTGTTATCACGTCGTAGGGATGAATGCAGGATAGGCCTTGCGCTGTCTTTTATCTTACATTTTGGGAGGAGATTAACCCAATGAGTGCTCCGCGTTACCCACCGCATTGAATTTGCACAATTGCTTTGCATGCCCTAATTGCTTCTCGAACGGGGAAATTGAGTGTGCAAATTCGGCTAACAGAATCGATTCTCAACTTTCCGCGATATGGCAAACGGGGCATCGCTCTAGCGGCGGATGTGGTGCTTTGTATTGCGACGGTGGCAGCAGCTTATTTTCTGAGGCTTGACCAATGGGTTTATCCTGGGGGGACGCAGTGGCTGTCTTATGTTGGCGCGCTGATCCTTTCGATTCCCCTCTTCATCAGCTTTGGCCTCTACCACGCTATCTTCCGCTTTGCCGGCTGGGGCGCGCTGATGGCCGTGGTGCGCGCTTGTACGGTCTATGGAGTGATTTATTCGGCAGTCTTTTCGGCTGTTGGTGTAACCGGGGTGCCGCGGACAATTGGCATCATTCAGCCACTCTTGCTTTTCCTCGCCATTGGGGCCTCTCGCGCGGTGACGCGTTATTGGCTAGGGGGTGGGTATCAGGCGCTGATGAGAATTGGCGCTCAACGGCGCGTTCTAATTTACGGCGCGGGTTCTGCGGGCCGACAGCTGGCTGACGGTCTGGCGAGCAGTGATGAGATGCAGATCGTGGGTTTTGTGGACGATGATCCGACGCTTCAAGGCAGCGTGCTCAACGGCAAGATGATCTATTCGCCAGAGGGGCTCGACCAACTGATCATGAAGCTGGACGTGGCCGACCTGCTGCTCGCTGTTCCGTCGGCATCGCGGAGCAGACGTAATGACATCCTCGAGCTCGTCCGACCAACGGCGGCTACAATCCGCACGCTGCCTGGGCTGGCTGACTTGGCGCATGGCCGCGTGACGGTGAACGATCTGCGTGAGCTTGACATTGAGGATTTGCTGGGACGTGATGCGGTCGCACCCAATCAGCTGCTGCTCGCTAAGAATATTGCGGATAAGACGGTCCTGGTTAGCGGTGCTGGCGGGTCCATCGGCAGTGAGCTTTGCCGCCAAATACTTCAGCTGCGGCCTAATGTGCTGCTGCTGGTCGAGCAAAGCGAGTTCAACCTTTACACGATCCACCAGGAGCTGGAACAGCTGTCGGCAAACGTCGATCTGAAAGGTGTGCAGCTCATTCCGCTGCTGGGGTCTGTTCAGGATGAAGCGCGCGTCGACAGCATTTTGGGCGCCTGGAAGCCAGACACCATTTATCATGCGGCAGCTTACAAACATGTGCCCTTGGTCGAGAACAACCCGGCAGAAGGCGTGCGTAACAATGTGTTCGGCACACTCAACATGGCGCAGCTTGCGAAGAGGCATAGCGTTCGTGATTTCGTCCTGATCAGCACCGATAAGGCCGTGCGGCCCACTAACATCATGGGCGCAACAAAGCGGGTGGCCGAGTTGATTTTGCAGGCGCTTGCAGCGGAGGGTGGAGATACGCGTTTCTCGATGGTGCGGTTTGGGAATGTGTTGGGCTCAAGCGGTTCGGTCGTCCCCTTGTTCCGGCGACAGATAAAGGCGGGCGGACCGATTACGATTACACATGAAGAAGTAACGCGTTATTTCATGACGATCCCAGAGGCTGCGCAGCTGGTTGTTCAGGCGGGCGCCATGGCAATTGGTGGAGAAGTATTCATCCTTGATATGGGTGATCCTGTGCGGATCGTCGATCTAGCCGAGCGCATGATCGAGTTGAGTGGGCTGTTGTTGCGGAACGAGGCAAATCCAGATGGAGATATCGAGATTGAGGTTGTTGGCCTAAGACCTGGTGAGAAGTTGTATGAGGAGCTGCTCATCGGTGACAATCCGGAGGCGACAGCCCATAG
>JBJOLA010000248.1:0-3726 GCA_046045815.1 Pseudomonadota bacterium | reverse complement strand
ATGCTGTGATACTGTGATACTGTGACAGGGGTGAAGAACGTCACTATCGCCCTTGATGATGAAGTCCACCGCCTCGCCCGCATCCGCGCGGCGGAAATGGGCACGTCGCTTTCTGCTTTGGTGAAGGACTATCTGAACGGGCTAGCCGCAGGATCAGTCGCTTTGGGAGTAAGTGAAATGCCGATGAGCTTTGCGTCTGAGTCAGCCACTGCGCCGAAACTGCCGCCGCGCCGTCTGGGGCAAATGAAGGGCGAAATCTGGCTCGCCGATGATTGGGATAAATGGTCTGAGGAGGAACTGACCTCCTTCGAGGCGTGGCCATTTGATAATCCGGAACATCCCAGCACGTGAAGTTGTTGATCGACACCCATATCCTGCTTTGGTGTGTGGCCGACAATTCCCGCCTCAAACCGAGAATTCGGGATATGATAACGGATCGCGCGAATGAAGTGCTGTTCAGCACTGTCTCGATCTGGGAGGTTCTGATCAAGATTCGGGTCGGCAAGATGCAGCTCGACTGGCGCAGGCTTGAACCAGCAGCCCTTGCGGCAGGATTTGCAAGGAAAGATATCGAGCATGACCATCTCGTCGCTTTGGCAGCGCTTCCCCGTCATCACGGCGATCCGTTCGATCACATGCTCGTCGCGCAAGCCTCGGCAGAAGGGGCGGCGCTTGTGACGACGGACAGGATTCTGGGCGATTATCCGATCAAAGTGATTGTGGCTTAGGTGATGAGACCAGTCCCCAACCGCGCTGAATAGGCATTTGTTTGTTGGAAAAAAACGGCGGATTCTTCAGGAAGTGTAAGGGTTTTTGCACATTCTTTGGAGTGTGGCCAGTATCGACGCTGTGGCCTCCAGCTTGGTTAGCGATGTTCCGATTTGTTTGGCAGGATATTTCCTACAATGCAAGTGGTGATTTGAGCAGTGAGACCCATCATCGTCTCCCTCGCGAATGCGGGAAAGACGATGGTTATTGGGAAAAACCGCACTCACCCCCCCAACATCCCGTGCCGCCGCAGACAATGGCGGAGTTGATCGTAGCTGAGGTTGAGCGCCTTCGCGGTGGCACGCTGGTTGTGGCGGTGGCGGGCTAGCGCCGTCTCCAAGAGCGCACGCTCATGCGCCTCCACCGCCTTGCGGAGGTCAGTGGTGAGCGGGGCAGGGGCGGTGGCAAGCTTCTCCGGCGCGGTGTCCACACTCACCTTGGCCGTTTCCACAGGGAGCCACGGCGAGGCGAAGGGATCAAACTCGATTACATCCACCGGCAACGCGGGATCATCCCAGCGGTAGACAGCGCGTTCCACAACGTTGCGGAGTTCTCGGACATTACCGGGCCAATCATGTGCGAGCAGCATCGCCGATGCCTCTTCGCTGAACCCGGGCCAACCGTCCCAGCCGAGTTCCGATGCCATACGTCGACCGAAATGTTCTGCGAGTACCGGTACATCCCCGTCCCGTGCGCGCAAGGGGGGGAGGGTGACGACCTCAAACGCCAGCCGGTCGAGGAGATCAGCACGGAACCGGCCTTGTTCGACAAGTTTCGGCAGATGCTCATTCGTCGCCGCCACAATCCGCACATCCACCCTTATCGGCCGGTTCGATCCGATCCGTGTAACCTCGCCATATTCGACTGCGCGGAGCAGCCGTTCCTGAGCAGCCGCGGAGAGGGTGGCCAGTTCGTCGAGGAACAATGTCCCGCCGTCCGCTTCCTCAAACCGGCCTTCGCGTGCTTTCGTCGCGCCGGTGAAGGCGCCCGCTTCATGCCCGAAGAGTTCCGCCTCGATCAACGTCTCGGTGAGCGCGGCGCAGTTCATCGTCACGAGCGGGCCATCCCAACGCGGAGACAAGCGGTGGAGGCGTTCGGCGACGAGTTCTTTGCCCGTCCCCCGTTCCCCGATCACCAGCACCGGTCGGTTGAGCGCCGCAGCACGGCTTGCCCGCTCAACGCTATCGAGAAATGCCCCTGACTGGCCGATAAAATGATTGTCGCGCTCCATTCCTAATAAATAGCGTGAATTGCCAATAGATAGCAACATGAATATGCACTGCACCCCCTGTTCATCCGCCAGAAAGCTTAGAAATCCGCCAAAAACAAAAATTGGCACAGCCTATGCAAAGCAGGAGACAAGCCAGCCAATCTGGATGGCACCACATACCAAGACCTTAAAGGAGACCCAAAATGAACACGTCGATCCGCAACAATGTTGTCGCCGCAGTTTGCGCGGTCCTGATCAGCACCAGCTTGTTCGCAAGCGCTACGGTTCCAGCTCGTGCCGCCAACGTGGCACCCACCCCTGTCGTGATGCCTCTGGCATGATGACATACCCCGACCGGGAAGGCGGCACATCCCTCGCCTTCCCGGTCACCCCTCAACCCCACCACCCGCGTATCAGTAATGGAGTTCACACTATGGGCATTTTTTCCCGCACTCGCGATATCATCGCCGCAAACGTCACCGATCTTCTCGATAAGGCAGAGGATCCTGCCAAGATGATCCGCATGATCATCATGGAAATGGAAGAGACTCTGGTTGAGGTTCGCGCCACCGCCGCACGCACCATAGCAGACCAAAAGGAAATGCGTCGCCACATCACGAAGCTTGAAACGCTTCAGGCGAGCTGGACCGAAAAGGCAGAACTTGCGCTCTCGAAAGACCGCGAAGATCTTGCCAAGGCAGCATTGGTTGAACGTCAGAAAGCCACCGACATGGCTGAACATCTGAATGCCGAGATTGAAGCGTTGGACGATGCCTTGCGCGCGTCCGAAGCCGATATTGCCAAGCTGCAATCCAAGCTGCGTGAAGCCCGCACCCGCCAGAATTCAGTGTTGTCGCGGCTCGAAACTGCGAACAACCGCATCAAGGTTCGTGAGGCTTATGCCGGTGCGAAGGTGGATGAGGCCTTCTCTCGCTTCGATATACTCGAACGCCGTGTAGACTATGCCGAAGGCCGTGCCGATGCGCTCTATATGGGCCAGGAACCCAAGAGTCTTGAGGAAGAGATTAACGAGCTCAAGAGCAACGAAAAGGTCGATGCCGATCTTGCCGCGCTCAAGGCCAGCATGAAGAAGGGTTGAGGTTATGGACATCGAAGGCATATTGGCAATTTCCCTCATCTTCCTTGGTCTGCCGTGGTTGGTGTTCCACTACATCACACAGTGGAAGAAAACCTCATCGCTGACCCGCGAAGACGAAAACCTGATGGACGAACTTTATGACACTGCCCGCAAACTTGATGACCGGTTGAACTCAATCGAACGCATCATCTCTGCTGACAATCCAAACTGGAGGAACTGAACATGGAACCGCGTCGTACAAAATTCTATCTCGACAAACAGAATGGCAAATGGTCTGGCGTCTGCGCCGGGATCGCGGACTTCACCGGGCTTGATGTGCTCTGGATCCGGATTGGTGTTGTCGCACTGACAGCGGCAACTTTTCCCACCGGGCTCTTCGCTTATTGGTTCATCGCGTGGATCGCATCGCCGAAACCCAGCAATCTCTATGAAAATGCCGATGAAGCAAAATTCTGGCAAGGCGTTCGCCGCTCACCAACCCGCTCGACCCGCGATGTCCGTTCAAAATTCCGTGACATTGATCGCCGCCTCGCCGATGTTGAGACCTTCTACACCAGCCGCAATTCGAGCCTCGCCAGTGAGATCGATAACCTGCGCTAAGCCAGCCTTTGGGAGTTAATGCCATGAACCCGTTTGAAATGGTTGTTTT
>JBJOLA010000242.1:0-9021 GCA_046045815.1 Pseudomonadota bacterium | reverse complement strand
ACCTGATTTGCTGGCGAGGATGTTCGCCCAAACGGTTTCCACCTCAGCGCCTAATGGCGTGACCAACCCTAAACCTGTGACGACAACACGGCGCATCTTAATTCCTTCAAAGCAGAACGGCTCCCCCGCAATTGCTGGAGAGCCGCTTTACCTGTTGGTCGGCTCCCCCGAAAGCGGGGTTCCGAGTGGCTGAATCAGCCTTTGTTCGAATCGATGTAGGAGATTGCGTCATTGACGGTCGCGATCTTTTCAGCCGCATCGTCAGGAATTTCGACGCCAAATTCTTCTTCGAAGGCCATTACCAGCTCAACAATGTCGAGACTGTCAGCACCCAGATCATCAATGAAGCTCGCCTCTTCGGTCACCTTTTCGGCTTCGACGCCGAGATGCTCGACAACGATTTTCTTCACGCGGTCAGCTGTGTCGCTCATGGATAGTCCTTCTCGTTAATGTGTGAGCAATGTTATGCCCCCGCCCTAATGCGGGGCAACGAGGCTGGCAAGTCCCTTCAACGTCGCCTCAATTCATCCGCCGCTTTGGCAGGAGAATCGCTGAGGTCGGAATGCAACCCTGTCTCGATTCGTTTTTGCATCATCTTGCCGCGCAGGATAAGTCCAACCCCGGACCCGAAACAGAACCCCGACGAAGAACTGTCTGCACCCTCCCCAACGGAACTAGCAAAAAGGTCGACATTTCTAAACACTTCCATATCAGGCGTGTCCCAGGCGATGAAACTTTGTTGAAACCGAATTTTCTGGTGATCAAACCAGGTTTCGACTTTTTGGATATAGCCCCCATATCTCAGAGGTTCAGAAAATCTATGAGCTTCTTCGCGACCACTTCTTATCATGACATGCGCCAGCACCAGCCATAGTGCATCTTGACGGCGCTCGTGAGGCCAATGAGCGTCTCCACTGCAATGGTCGAGTGCATCGTCAACGATGTCGAAGTCACGCTGCAAATCCTCTTTGAACGGTCGACCATCGCGAAACGAACGATCAAGCTCTTTAACCTCGTTCTTACTGAATACCGCTTCGGCGCACTGAGCATCTGCGATAGCCAGCGGCGGCGGATTGTCTAACGCGGCCGCTAGTGCCAATAATATGATCGACATCTTGCACCCCCACGCTCAATTACAGCAAACCAAGTCGTAGCACGAACTTGCCGCTATTCGCACGCACAATTTCAACTAGGATATAGCCCATTTCACTTGATCAACAGGAAACATCCTGTTATCACGCCCCGCAACATCGGTGAACCGCTTTTGGTTGCGAGCGTCGTTAGCAACCCACAGACCAAATGGACCATTTCAAAACTGCGAAAAACCCCTCCACTTCCTGAAGAATCCGCCGTTCATTTCCTACATGTCAGGCCATCTCCGTTGCTCCGACACAAGGCCAGCCTGCGGGTACTTTTGGATCCGTAAAGCCGCCGACGTTGGCGAAGCTGCTGTCATAGACGCTTAACGACTCCGTGCGCGACGTCAGCCGCGAACAGCCGCAGTGCACCGCCAACATCGCCGATTGTCCCAAATTTTCTGCGCCGTGCTTCGAAACACGCCCACCACTCCACCCTTCCCCAAATCGAGACAACGCCTTAAGGGCATGCTGATGTTCGCCGGAGCCCCTTCATGCTGACGCTGTCTCACGCCATGGCGGCGGTGATTGGTGTTTTTCTGGCGGCGTGGCTCGGCGCGGCTGTTTGGGCGATATTTACCGGACTCAAGCTGCGTAAGCGCGCAGAATTTTCGACGAGTCAGGCGGACAGGCTGGCGGCGTTGCTCGAATCTGCGCCCGCGCTTCCGCTGATGGTCAAGAATGACGGTCGGATCGAGGCGCCCGACCGGTTGGCGGATTGGCTGGGCCTGATCAAAGTGCCTAACTTCCTGACCGATCTTTCCACGCCCAATGCTGGCCTCACGGATGAGGACGCGACGGCGCTGATTCGCGATGTTTCGGCGGTCCAGAAGACGGGGCGGAGCTTCTCGCGCGCGTTGCGTGCTCAGGGCAGCTCGCGGACTTTGCTAATCCGCGGTGCCCCTGCGGCATCGCGGTTGGCGGCGAGTGGTGCGGTAATCCTGTGGGTGTTTGACGCGACTGAGAGCCAGGCCGAAATCGGGCGGCTTGGCGCAGAGGCGCAGCGGCTCACACTCGCGTTTGAACGGCTGACGGGCCTGATCGAAGCTGCGCCCGTGCCGATGTGGCACCGGGGGCCCGATCTCAAGATCGTGCTGGTCAATAATGCCTATGTGCGGGCGGTTGAGGCTGACTCCGCAGCGGATGTGATCGCGCGCGGCGTTGAGCTTGTTGATACGGGCACGGAGGTCAGCCCGTTGGCGTCGGCTCGTGATGCTCAGGCCAAGAATGAGGTGATCAGCCGGACGGTGCCGGTCACCGTTGCAGGGCAGCGGCGCGCGATGCGTCTGGTTGATGTGCCGCTGGGTGAAGCGGGTATTGCGGGTTATGCGCTCGATGTTGAAGATGTAGAAGTGGCTCATGCCGCCTTCCGGCGTTTTGCCGATACCCAGCGGGACACGCTCGACCGGCTGTCAGCGGGCGTCGCGCAGTTTGGATCTGATCGGTCGCTTATATTCTGCAACCAACCGTTTCAGCGGCTGTTCGCGCTCAAGCCCGAATGGGTCGCGGAACGGCCAGAGTTTGACCGGTTGCTTGATCGGATGCGTGAAGCAGGACGTGTGCCTGAAACGCGGGATTATCCGGGGTGGAAAGCGGAGCGGCGTGAATGGTTTGTAGCGACCGGCGGCGCGACTGAGGAGAATTGGCTGGTGCAATCAGGCCAGCATTTGCGGCTCGTCGCTCAGCCACTCCCGGATGGCGGGCTGCTTATGATCTTTGAGGACCGGACCGAACAGGCCCAGCTCGCGAGTGCACGTGACACTTTGCTGCGGACGCGCACTGCGACTTTCGATAATCTGTTCGAAGCCGTTGGCGTGTTCGAGTCCGACGGGAAGCTTCACTTGTGGAACAACCGGTTCCGCGAAGTATGGGGCTTTGAAGACCCGTTTCTCGATACGCACCCCCATGTTGATGCGCTGGTTGAGGCGGTGGCGGGGCGGCTCGTCAATCCGGCGCGCGGCAGCTTGATCCGTGAACTGGTGCGGTCCGCCACGGTAGAACGCAAACAGCGGAGCGGCAGGCTCGCGCTCAAAGACGGGCGGCATTTTGAATTTGCGGCGGTGCCTTTGCCAGACGGCAACGCGCTCTTCACGATGCTCGACATTTCGGACAGCCGAAAAGTGGAACGCGTGTTGCGGGACCGGGCAGCGTCATTGGAGGAAGCGGATAAGGCCAAGACCGCCTTCGTTTCAAACATGAGCTATGAACTGCGGACACCCCTGACGACCATCAGCGGATTTGCAGAGATGTTGCAGGCGGGGCTGGCGGGGCCGCTTGAACCGTCTGCGCAGGAATATGTTCAAGCGATCCTCACATCGACCGAACGATTGGGATCGTTGGTAGACCGGGTACTTGATCTGACGCAGAACGATGCAGGCGTGCTACCAATGGAGCGCAAACATATCGAATTGGCGGTCCTGCTGCACGATGCCGGGCGTGATCATAGGCCCGCTGCGATCACCAAGGGGCTCGATTTTGCGATTGAGATTGATCCGATGGTTGGCGCCATTGGCGGCGATGCTAAGCGGCTGCGGCAAGTGGTGGATCACCTGCTGGACAATGCGATAGGCTATACGCCGACGGGCGGCCGTATCCTGCTGCACGGCAGCGGAGACGCGACGCGCGCGCAGATTGTGGTTTCAGACAACGGCCTGGGGATGGACCCGGCCGAACAAGCAGCGGCGTTTGACCGGTTCAGCCGTTCAGGCGGCGAACGGGATGGGGATTCGGCGCTCGGGCTTGGCTTGCCCCTTGCCCGTCAATTTGTCGAGGCACACGGCGGTACGCTGACGCTGATTTCCGAACCAGGCGAAGGGACGGTCGTTTCGGTTGAATTTCCCCGGTGATCCTTGCGGGGCCAGCCGAAAGTGATGCCGCAGGACGGGCGCTGGCGACGGTGTTGCGTACGGGCGATGTGATCGCGCTGTCGGGTGATTTGGGGGCGGGGAAAACGAGCTTGGCGCGCGGGCTATTGGCGGGTTTGGGACTCGTCGAAGACGCGCCTTCGCCCAGCTTTGCTATCGTTATTCCTTATGATCCGCCAGAGGTGCGCTTGGCCGTCTGGCATGTCGATCTTTACCGGCTTGATGATCCCGATGAGATTGAGGAGTTGGGTCTGGATGAGGCACTTGTCCACGGCGCACTGGTCATTGAATGGCCCGAACGGATGGGTGCGCGGCTCTGGCCAGAGGCGCTTCGGCTGCATTTGGAACCAGAAGGCAGCGGCAGACGCTTGACAGTGACGGTGCCGCCGTCTTGGGAGGGTCGATGTCCATTTCAATGATTCCTCCGGCAGCCGCACCCGCCTTCCTTGTTGACGCGGGTTGGGGCGGAGCCGAGATATTGCCGCTCGCGGGTGATGCATCCTTTCGCCGTTATTTCCGGATTGTCGACGGGGATCGCCGCGGCGTGCTGATGGACGCGCCGCCGCCGCATGAGGATCCTCGACCCTTCATCCATGTTGCCGAGTATCTGACCGGCATCGGCCTATCCGCGCCGCACATATTTCACCGCGATCTGGATCACGGGTTGCTGTTGATTGAGGATTTCGGGTCGAACCGGATGCGAGAAGCCGTGGACGCTGATGTGTCTCGCGAGACTGAGATTTATACCGGCGTGGTAGATGTGCTGATCGAGCTTCACCGTCACGCGCCGCCGGCTGGCTTGAAGACGCACGGCCTTGATCAGTGGATTGAAGAGGTTGGGCTATTTACAGAGTGGTATTGTCCTCAAGTCGGCCTTGAAGTTGATCATGCAGGTTTTGAGGGGGCATGGCGTGCTGTGCTTGGGCCGGTTGATGCAGCGGGGCAAACCGTCACCGAATTGAGGGACTATCACGCCGAAAATATCATGCTGATCGACGGCGCTGAAGGTTTGGAACGCTTTGGTTTACTCGATTTTCAGGACGCGCTGATGGGGCATCCTGCCTATGATCTGGTGTCGATGCTGGAAGATGCAAGGCGCGATGTGACGCCCGCCGTCGAAATCTCCATGTTGGCGCGTTACAAGGACGCGACGGGGCAGGGTGCCGCGTTTGAATCAGCTTATTGGGCGCTCGGCGCGCAGCGGAACACCCGGATATTAGGAGTGTTCACCCGGCTCTGGAAGCGAGACGGCAAGCCGCATTATCTTGAATTCCAGCCGAGGATGTGGGGACTGCTTGAGCGTGATCTCGAACACCCAGAGCTTGCCCCCGTGAAGGCGTGGTTCGACGCCAATGTGCCGGTTGAGAAGCGGGCCGCCTACTGGCGTGAACGCGCACAGTGAACGTGCCGCAAACCGCAATGGTTATGGCCGCAGGCCTGGGTTCGCGCATGATGCCGCTTACCGCGAATACGCCAAAGCCCCTCATCAAGGTGGCCGGCGTCACGCTGCTTGATCATGTGCTGGATCAGCTCAGGACGTCGGGCGTTGGTCGGGTCGTGGTCAATGCCCACTATCTGGCGGATCAAATCGAGGGGCATATGCGGCAATTCGCGACTGATCTTGAGGTTGCCATTTCTGACGAGCGCGATCTGCTGAGAGACACGGGTGGCGGCTTGATCAAGGCAAAGTCTCTGATTCCCGACGATCCGTTTCTGTGCATCAACGCAGACAATTGGTGGACGGATAGCGCTGGAAACGCTCTGCAAAAAATGGCCGCGACTTGGGATGATAGTCGAATGGACGTGCTGATGCTGGTCGTGCCCTTTGCGCGCGCCAATAACACACAAGGCCAAGGCGATTTCGAAATGGACGGCAACGGTCACCTGTCGCGCCGGGTGCCTGGCACGAATGCACCTTACGTCTGGACGGGCGTTCAAATGCTGTCGAAGCGCTTGCTCGTTGATCCTCCTGCCGATGTGTTTTCGACGAACATATTCTGGGATCGCGCAATCACCAAAGGCCGTTGCTTCGGGCTGATCCATGACGGCCTATGGTTTGACGTGGGCTATCCCGCCGCCATTCCCGCGACGGAGGCCATCCTCAATAATGGCTGATCGCGGCAGACCCGCCGTTTATTCAATCCCGACCCACCGGGCCTTTGCGGATAGCCTTGTCGAAGGATTGATCACACAATTTGGCGAGAGCGGCATGGCCCTTGCCACTGGCACGATCTTGGTGCCAAACAACCGCGCCGCGACAGCCATTCAGGATGCCTTTGTCCGGCGATCCTCGGCGGGGTTGCTCCTTCCCCGGATGGTGCCGGTCGGCGATCCCGATCTTGGGGAGAATGTCGGCAGCGCGCTTGATCCGATGGGGAGTGAGCCAATTCCGCCTGCGGTCGATCCACTGCAGCGTCAATTGATCCTTGCCCGGTTGCTCCAAAATCGCGACGGAAAACTTGACGGTGCGCAGGCGATGCGGCTCGCGCTTGATCTGGGCCGGGTGCTTGATCAACTGACGGTTGAGAAGAAATCGCTCGGCGATATACCGGAAGGTTTTGCGAGCGAGTTGCAATCCCATTGGGCTGACGCGCTAGCGCAACTCGCGGTGATCCTGACCGATTGGCCGGTTGAGCTCGAACGGCTCGGGCGGATTGATCTCGCGGACCGGAGGAACCGTCAACTCGCGCGCGTGGCAGAGTGGTGGCGGAGCGCGCCGCCCCCCGGATTTGTAATCGCCGCCGGGATCAGCACGGCAGCACCCGCGATTGCCGATCTGCTGAAAGTCGTCGCCCAGATGAAGCGGGGGCAAGTCGTACTCGCGGGATTGGACCTGTTCATGCCACCGGATGAATGGGATGCGATCGGCGGGGACGATGATCATCCCGGCATTGAAACCCATCCGCAGTTTCACATTCATCAATTGCTTCAGCGGATCGGGGTGGCAAGGGCAGAAGTGGACCCTTGGCCGTGGGGACGGGATGAAAAAGCACGGGTGCTACGCGGGGAACGTGTGTCGCTCGGCATGGCACCCGCTTTGTTCACAAATAAATGGGTAGCGTTGGACCGCTCAGAGCGCCTCCTGAGGGGGGTGCACGCCCTAGAGCTTGCCACCCCCGCCGAGGAGGCCCAGGCCATTGCTCTGGCCCTGCGTTCAGCCTTGGAAACACCTGCGCAAACAGTCGCGCTGGTCACCCCTAACCGGGTGTTGGCGGCAGGGTGTCTGCCTTGCTCAAACGGTGGGGCATCGATGCTGACGATTCTGCGGGGCTGCCGCTGTCCGCATCGATGCCGGGAACGTTGCTGCTGTCCCTTGTGAGCGCGGCGACCGAACATTTCGCGCCGGTGCCGCTTTTGGCGCTGCTCAAACATCCATTGGTGATGAACGATGCGCGGCTTGATTGGCTGGACGGCGCTCGGACGCTGGACCTGGCGCTGCGGGGGCCAAGACCTGCGCCAGGACTTGCCGGGGTTGATGCGCTGCTGGCCGCCCGTGATGCTCGGACGGAGGCTTTGCGTAAGGCTGCGTCAGATTGGTGGGAAGTGGCGCGTCCGTTGCTCGCGCCGCTTGAGGCAGCTTTTGCAGGATGCGCAAGCTTTGTTGAATTGGTCCGTGCGATCCGCGATGCGGCGCAAGCATTGGCGGGAGACACCGTCTGGTCTGGGCAGGAAGGCCGTGCAGTTGCTGACCTGCTCGCCAATCTGGAGGAGCAAGCTGCGATCAGTGCGCTGCATGTGTCGGCGGAAACACTCCCCCTCTTGCTGCGGGATTTGATGGACGCGGTCTCGATCCGTCCGGCACGCGGCGGTCATCCGCGCATCTTCATATGGGGTTTGCTGGAGGCAAAACTGCAATCGACCGACGTGATGATCCTTGGAGGGTTGAACGAAGGTGTGTGGCCTCAGCTGTCGAGCCCCGACCCCTGGCTTGCCCCGGCGGTCCGTAAACAATTGAAGCTACCGAGCCTTGAACGGCGCATCGGCCTATCTGCCCATGATCTTGCGAGTGCATTGGGGGCCAAGGAAGTGCTGCTGACCCGCGCCAAGCGCGACGGCAAATCTCCCACCAATGCCTCGCGTTTCTGGTTGCGGCTGGAGACCTTGACCGAGGGCTTTGAACTCCCGCCGGAGCGCTTTGATCTGATCGCCCGTGCACTCGATCATGCCACTGGAACGCGGGCGACCCGGCCCGCGCCCGCGCCGCCTGCGTCCGAACGGCCGCGCAGCATTTCGGTGACGGAAGTCGATGGGTTGAAGGCAGACCCTTATGCATTCTACGCCAAACGCATGCTAAAACTAGCAGCACTTGCGGCTCCGGGCGAGGAACCTGATGCGAAATGGCGCGGCACATTCCTGCACGATGTGCTGCATAAATGGGGCGTGGATGACGGTTGGATCAAGGGCAAATTGGTGCCGCGCTTGATCGAGGCGTTTGATAGGTCGGGTCTCCACCCCGTCGTCCGCGCGATGTGGCAGCCGCGTTTTGAAGAAGCAGCCGAGTGGTTTGAGGACCATGTTGAAGCACAACGCGCCGAAGGGCGTGAACCGATTGCAGCCGAGATTGAGGGGCGGTTCGAGATTGCGGGGGTAACCTTCAAAGGCCGCGCGGATCGTATAGATCAACTACCTGACGGAAAGCTTGCCATCGTCGACTATAAGACCGGCGCGCCACCTAGCGATGCGCAGGTGAAGGAGGGCTTTGCCCTGCAACTCGGCCTGCTGGGGCATCTGGCGGAGGTCGGCGCGTTCAAAGGAGTCGCAGGCAAGGCGGACACGTTTGAATATTGGTCACAAGCGCGGGAGAGTGGCAAGCAATATGGGTTGGTCAAATCTCCGACGAAAGGCCGCGGCGATAACAAGAGCGATCCCGATGCCTTCGTTGCGGACATGTTTCACCATTTTGAGGACGCGCTCGACAAGTGGCTGCTAGGAGACGGGCCGTTCACAGCGAAGGAACGCCCGGAATATGCATGGTCAGACTATGATCATCTGATGCGGTACGAAGAATGGCAGGGTCGAAG
>JBJOLA010000229.1:0-3336 GCA_046045815.1 Pseudomonadota bacterium | reverse complement strand
CGATGATGATGAACTGGTCGAGGTAACACCAAAGAGCATCCGTCTGCGCAAACGCCATCTCGATCCGCATGAACGGAAAAAGGCAAGCCGCGCAAAGATTGCGCCTTAACCTGGCCTTTCGGTGTCGCGTCTGATCCTGCTGAACAAGCCTTACGGCGTGTTGCCGCAGTTTACTGACAAGGGCACGATGGGCTCCCCGCGTCCGACATTATCGGCATATGTGGACGTGGCGGGCGTGTATCCCGCAGGGCGGCTCGATATGGACAGTGAGGGGCTAATGCTCCTCACCGATGATGGGCGGTTGCAGGCCAGAATTGCAGACCCAAAGTTTAAAATGCCCAAAACCTATCTTGTGCAGGTTGAGGGGGACGTGACCGACGCCAGCCTCTTGACGTTGCAGCGCGGCGTCGTGTTGAAAGACGGCCTGACGCGTCCAGCGCAAGCGCAACGCATTGCTGACCCCACCCTCTGGCCGCGCGACCCCCCGATTCGTGTCCGACACTCTGTTCCCGATTGCTGGATCAAACTCACTTTACACGAAGGTCGAAACCGACAAGTGCGCCGGATGACAGCCGCCATTGGCCATCCGACATTGCGCTTGGTCCGCTGGTCCATCGGCGAATGGTCGCTAGACAAGCTTGCGCCGGGGGCGTGGCGCGAGATTTCTTCAAACAGTTAGACCCGAAACCGCCGCCACTTGCCCTTTGTCCGGCTGGTGAGATGAAAGCGCGCGCAGCGATCACACCGATACGCTTTGAGCGTGATCGTGGCCCGCGCAACCGCCGCCAGCGCCTCAGCCTCGGTTTCGTAACGCGCCTTTTTTGCGCAGATGCTCAGCCTTGTTCGCATTGGGTGAGGATAGCATAGAGGTGTGCTAGGCTGTAAACTTGAATGTTCACTACCCCGCATTCTTCCGTCGCAAATCGCCCTTGCACCGCTCCGAACAGGTTTTCACATTGTCCCAATCACGCGCCCATTTTTTGCGCCACGGGAACGGTCTGCCGCACGCCATGCAGGTCTTTTCGGGCAGGTTGGATTTGGTGTAGCGCTTTTCGTTCACGGGCTGTTTCGTCATAGGCTGTCCAGAATGGTTGCGGCGCTGTCCCTAATCCGCTGCCACTCCTCATCCGCAAACTTGTCATAGGTGCGCACCATTTGCGCCATGCGGGGATTCTTCCCAATCTTGTCCCGGTGGCGGGAGATGAAATCCCAATAGAGCGCGTTGAACGGGCAGGCTTTTGATCCGGTCCGTTGCTTCACATCATAGGCGCAAGACCCGCAATAATTTGACATCCGGTTGATGTACGCCCCGCTCGCCGCATAGGGTTTGGACGCGAGGAGGCCGCCATCGGCAAACTGGCTCATCCCCACCGTATTGGGCAGCTCAACCCATTCATAGGCATCGGCGTAAACGCTCAAATACCATTCATGGAGTTCATGCGGGTCAATCCCCGCGAGCATCGCGAAATTGCCGGTCACCATCAGGCGCTGGATATGATGCGCATAGGCTTGCTCTTTGGTTTGCGTCACCGCCGCCTTGACGCAGGTCATTTTGGTATCCGCCGTCCAATAGAAATCAGGCAGCGGGCGGGTATGGCCGAAGAAATTCGAATGTTCATAGCCTGGCATTTTGAGCCAATAAATCCCGCGTACATATTCGCGCCAGCCAATGACTTGGCGGATATAGCCTTCTGCGGCGTTCAGAGGCACAATACCCGCGCGGTACGCGGCCTCCACCTCTTTGCAGATGCGCAAGGGATCAAGCAGACCGCAATTCAGATATTGCGCGATCAGGCTGTGATACAGGAACGGTTCTCCGGTGAGCATCGCATCTTGATAATCACCAAAATGCGGCAACGCGTTTTTGACGAAAGCGGTGAAGGCGGCTTCTGCATCCTTGCGCGTGACCGCATACCAAAAGGGCGCAAGGTCTCCGAAATGATTGCCAAAACGCGCCTCGACGAGCGCCAGAACATCCTGCGAGATCGCATCGGGCGCGGTGGCTTTGGGCGTCGGCATAAACAGATCAGCGGCGGCGGCCTTGCGGTTCTCCGCGTCGTAATTCCATTTACCGCCCTCGGGCTGATCATCGTTCATAAGCAGCCCAGTTTTACGGCGCATATCGCGGTAGAAATATTCCATGCGCAACTGCTTGCGCCCTTCCGTCCAGCCCAAAAATTCCCGGATTGAGGCGATGAAGCGGGTGTCGGGCAGGATATTGACGGGCAGGCCGAGTGCTGCCGCCCAGCCTTTGAACATCTCCGCCACGCGCCATTCGCCCGCGTCGGTCACGGTGATGCGTTCGGGGTGATGCTGCGCAACCGCGTGCGCCACTTGGGCGGTAAAGCTGCCTTGGTTGGCTGGATCATCGAGCGTCACATAATCAACTGTCCAACCGAGCGCGCGCAGCTCTTCAGCAAAATGGCGCATCGCGGAAAAGATGAACGCGATCTTCTTTTTATGATGGCGCACATAGGTCGCTTCGTCATGCAGTTCGGCCATCAGGACGCGGTCTTGGCGCGGATCGCCTGCCACCAGACTGGACAGCGTCGGCGTCAATTGATCGCCGAGGACAAGGATGAGGTTACGGGTTTTGGGCATCAGAAGTCCAGTGTCATTTGAGCGGTGTTGGCCGGGTTTGACTTGGCGCGCTTTGGCTTGGCGCGTCGGCCTTGCCCCGTCATCGGCATGCCCGTTTTGCGGCTGCCATGCTTGGCGACAATCTTGCGCGCAGCGGCCTTATGGTCGGGGTTCTTGCGGATGATATAAAGCGCATCGCGCGCCGCTTTTGCTGCTTGCGCATTGTCAACGATGGGCGTTGGATAAGATAAGTCCGCCACACCCGGCCACAGCCATGGTTCCTGCACGAACCCGTCAGGCACAGCGTCCAGTTCCGGCACAAAAGCACGCACGAAAATGCCCGCCGGATCTTGGTCATATCCCTGCTTCACGGGGTTATAAATGCGCATCGTGTTGATGCCCGTCGTTCCCGATTGCATCTGCACCTGAGACCAATGGATGCCGGGTTCATAATCGATAAACTTGCGCGCGAGATGCAAGCCACTCTCGCGCCACGGTAACCATAGGTGATAGCTGGCAAAGGACATCAGCATTGCCCGCATCCGAAAATTGATCCAACCATGGCTGTTAAGGGCGCGCATACAGGCATCGATAAGGGGATAGCCAGTGCTGCCTGTGGTCCACGCTTCCAGCCGCGCAGCGTCCGCCGTCTCAGGGCGTATCCCATCATAAGCGTGGTGGAGATTCTCAAACTCGATGCGCGGTTCATCCTCCAGTTTTTGCATGAAGTGGCAATGCCAGTGCTGCCGACCGGAA
>JBJOLA010000135.1:0-7715 GCA_046045815.1 Pseudomonadota bacterium | reverse complement strand
TTTCCTCGGCCTGATCCCCAACGGCGTCAACGCCCCCGAAAATCCAAATTGGGGCGGCTGGGGCGGGCGCTACATTTGGCGGCAACCCTACGGCGAAACCCACCCGATATGGACGCAGGGCGGCGATCTGTTCCGCCGCGTGACCTCTGCCGATACGGTGAACGGCCACACCAGCGATCAGGCGACGATCTGGCGTTGGCGGCAGGCGTATCAGAATGATTTTGCCGCGCGGATGGACTGGACGGTAAAGCCTTACAAGGCCGCCAATCATCAGCCGGAAGTGACCGTGACAACTTCCTTTGCAATCACGCCACAGGGCACCCAGACGATGACACTTGTTGCCTCGGCGCGTGACCCTGATGGCAACAAACTGACCTACCATTGGTTCCCTTACCCAGAGGCGGGTGCGCATGAGGGCGTCAACCTTGCCGACGTCACCGTGCAGGGAAATGGCCCGCGCGCGACCGTCACCGCCATCTCACCCTGCCGCAAGGCGTGGATCGACGGTCTTGTGCCCTGCAAAGGCAGCGGGTTCGCGCACATCATTCTCGCCGTCACCGATAACGGCACGCCCGCCCTCACCCGTTACCGCCGGGTCGTTTTCGAGGTGAAGTCCAAAGAAGGACTTGCCGACCAAAACCCCGAACTCTTTCCAAAGTGAGAAAGCCATGAACCGCCGCGACGTTTTAACATCCCTTGCCGCCACAACCGCGCTCGCCGCGGCCCGGCCCTCCATCGCCACGCCCCTTTCTGGCGGGATTAAATGGTTTAGCACCACGCAGACCGAGCGGTGGCGCCCGATGAATGGCCTCACCCTCGGCGCGCCGTCCGCCAATCCATTTGATACCGACGTGATCATCCGGCGCGATCTGCCACAGCAAAGGATCGACGGCTTTGGCGGGGCGTTTACCGAATTGGGCTGGGACGCGCTGGCAACGCTCTCCCCCGTCAGGCGCGATGCGGCGATGGCGGCACTCTTTTCGCCGCAAGCGGCAGCGTTCAACCTTGGCCGCACGCCGATTGGCGCAAACGATATCAGCCGCAAATGGTATAGCTATAACGAGCGCGACGGCGATTTCGCGATGGCCAATTTCAATATTGAAAATGACAAGCAAACATTGATCCCGTTCATCAAGGCGGCGCGCGGCCATGCGCCCGAATTGAAGCTTTGGGCCTCGCCCTGGTCCCCGCCGAGCTGGATGAAAAAGGGCAAACATTACGCACAGGCCCCGGCTTGGCCCGGCCAACCGTCAAACGGGATCAGGCCCGACCAACAGGGGATCGAAGGCACGGACAGCTTCATCCTCGAAGACCGCTATTTAGAAGCCTATGCCCTATATTTCCGACGTTATGTGGAAGAATATGGCAAAGCAGGCGTGCCGATCTCGATGGTGATGCCGCAGAATGAATTCAACTCTGCCCAGCCCTTCCCCAGCTGCTGCTGGACGCCCGAGGGGTTGGCGCGGTTCATCCCCTTCCTTGGCAAAGAGATGGGCCAGGTTGGTGTCGACATTTTCTTTGGCACGCTCGAACGCGGCAACCCTGATTTGCTGAGCAGGGTGCTCGCCGATCCCAAGGCTGCGCCGTTCATCAAGGGCGTTGGTGTTCAGTGGGCTGGCAAGGGTGCCCTAGCCGAAATCCGCCGACGTCATCCCGATCTGACAATCTGGGGCAGTGAACAGGAATGCGGTGTCGGAACCAATGATTGGCATTATGCCCGCTACTGCTGGGAGACGATCAAAAAATATTTCCTGAACGGCGCGAGCGCGTGGCATTATTGGGACTTGGTGATGCCCGTGGACAATCACAGCAGCTGGGGCTGGCCGCAAAATTCGCTCATCACCATCGATACGGCGGCGGGGAACTGGCACTTCAACCACGAATATTTTCTGATGCGACATTTGAGCGCTCACATCCGCAAAGGCGCGCATCGCATTCCAACCGAGAGCTTTTTCGGCTATGAAAACCAACTGGCCTTCCTCAATCCCGATGGCAGTATCGTGATTGTCATCCAGAATGAAATGGCACAGCCGCAGAAGGTGCATCTGTTGCTGGCGGGTAAGATGATCACGGCACCCCTCCCGGCGGATTCGCTCAATACGATCGTGATACCCGCATGATGACGCAAAACTGCCAACACGTCGCTCAGGGGGGGGTACGATGGCCGTACAGGCATTTTCCTATCCTCTGGGTAGGTCGGGTGCCAAAAACAATTGGAGGGCCTCTACGGGTCATCCTGGATCATTTTAGAGGCACATTTGAACCGATAAGGAGATAACGTTGTGAAAAACCGGATTTTGACATGCGCGGTCATGGGCATGATCGTCACCGCGGCGGCACAGGCCCAGATGCCGATGTCGTTCAAGCGCACTGTTCGCCCCGCCGAACCGACCGCCATTCCGCTCTATCAAGGTGCCGCGCCGGGCACTGAGTCTGCAACCCAGCAGGAAGTCTGGACCGAGGCGATGGGCGGCGAGTTCTGGGTGCGCAACATCACCAAGCCGACACTCACGCCGTTCCTGCCGAAAAAGGGCAAGGGCAACGGTGCAGCGGTGCTGGTTATTCCGGGCGGCGGTTTCCAGTTTGTCTCGATCAACAATGAAGGCTGGCCGATCGCGCAGTGGCTGGCCGATCACGGCGTCGCAGCTTTCGTCCTCAAATACCGGGTCGAAAAGACACCGGACAGCGAGGGTGAGTTCGGCAAGGCAATGATCGCACGCTTTCAGGCTCCACGTGCTGATGCCCCGCCTGCCCCCGACATGGCGGCAGCGATTGAAGTGGCCCGCGCCGACGCCCAAACTGCGCTCCGCATGATCCGGGGGAACGCGGCCAAATGGGGCATCGACACCAAGCGCGTCGGCATGCTTGGTTTTTCGGCGGGCGCGATGACGACGATGGCGACGACGCTCGCCAACGCGCCCGACGCCCGCCCCGATTTCATCGCGCCAATTTATGGCTTCATGCTGCCCGTCACCCCGCCGCCTAGCCCGCAGCCCATGTTCGCCGCCCTCGCGTCCGATGATCCTTTGTTCAACAAGCAGGGCTTTGGCTTGGTCGAAAGCTGGCAAAAGGCCGGTGGCTCCGTCGAGCTTCATTATTTCGAAGGCGGCAGCCACGGTTTTGGCAGCCACAAAAAGGGCACGACCAGCGACCTGTGGTTCGACGAATATATGGCGTGGATGAAGGCCAAGGGCTTTCTGAAAGCCGGGAAGTAGCTGACGTCATTACCGCGCTTCGCTCGTGGGTGACGGTGGTGTCGGAGAATTTATATGCAAAACGAGGTCATTGTCGTCATCGGTGCCGGATCAATCGGTCAGGCAATCGCGCGCCGGGTGAGTGCGGGAAAGCACATCCTGCTGGCTGATGTGCGTAAGGAAACCGCGCACGCCGCCGCAACTATTTTGGCCGACGCCGGATTTGATGTCAGCGCCGTGACCGTCGACATATCCACGCGCGCGTCGGTTGAGGCGTTGGTCAGTGCAGCAACGGCGCTGGGCGATGTGACGGGGGTCATCCAGGCGGCGGGCGTTTCCCCCTCACAGGCCCCACCTGAGACGATCCTTGCGGTCGATCTCTACGGCACGGCACTGGTGCTTGAGCTGTTTGGAAACGTCATCGCCAAAGGCGGTTCGTGCGTGGTGATCTCGTCACAATCCGGCCACCGTTTGCCCGCGCTGACGCCTGAGCAAAATGAAACACTCGCGACCACGCCGACCGAGGAACTACTGGCGCTGCCCCTGCTGCAGCCCGACCAGATCAGTGACCCACTCCATGCTTACCAGATTTCCAAGCGCGCCAATGCGCTGCGGGTGATGGCCGAAGCCGTGCGCTGGGGAAAACGCGGCGCGCGCGTCAATGCGATCAGCCCCGGCATCATCTTCACCCCGCTTGCGCGCGAGGAATTGGCCGGTCCGCGCGGCCCTGGATATCGGCGTATGATTGACGCCTCTGCGGCGGGTCGCGCCGGAACACCCGATGAGGTCGGGGTCGTCGGCGCGCTTCTGATGGGGCCAGACGGCGCGTTCATCACCGGCAGTGATTTCCTGATGGATGGCGGTGTGACCGCCGCATTCTGGTTCGGCGACCTTGCGCCACCCCGATAGACGGGCGGGGAATTTGGCCGGAAAGCCAATCAATAGGCACTGTCCCTATTCATTTGCAGCTACCCGCGACACGCCCTAATCTCGTCAGGCTTTAAGCCTCATCCCCCATGCGGAGGGCGGCGATGAAGGCTTCCTGCGGGATGCTGACGCTACCATATTCGCGCATCCGTTTCTTGCCTTCCTTCTGCTTTTCAAGCAGCTTCTTCTTGCGGCTCGCGTCTCCGCCGTAGCATTTCGCGGTCACGTCCTTGCGCATCGCGGCGATGGTTTCGCGCGCGATGACTTTGCCGCCGATGGCCGCCTGGATCGGGATTTTGAACAGATGGCGCGGGATCAGATCTTTCAGCCGCTCACACATGCCCCGGCCTCGTGCTTCGGCCGTCCCCCGGTGGACGATCATGCTCAGCGCATCGACAGGTTCGGCGTTGACCATGATGTTCATCTTGACGAGATCACCCTGACGGTGGCCGATTTGCTGGTAATCGAAACTCGCATAGCCGCGCGAGATGGACTTAAGCCGATCATAGAAATCGAACACGACCTCGTTGAGCGGCAGTTCGTAGGTTACCTGCGCGCGACCGCCGACATAGGTGAGATTCTGCTGAATACCGCGCCGATCTTGGCAGAGTTTGAGGATCGAGCCGAGATATTCGTCGGGCACATAGATCACCGCCTTGATCCACGGCTCGTCAATTTGAGCGATGGCGCTCGCGTCGGGCATGTCCGCTGGATTGTGGAGCTGGAGCGTGCCGCGATTATGCGCGAGCTGAATGTCATAAATCACCGACGGCGCGGTGGTGATCAGATCAAGATCATATTCGCGGGTCAGCCGTTCCTGGATGATTTCAAGGTGCAGAAGTCCAAGGAATCCACAGCGAAAGCCAAAGCCGAGCGCGGCGGACGATTCGGTTTCGAAGCTGAAGCTCGCATCGTTGAGGCGGAGTTTTGAAATGCTTTCGCGCAGTTTCTCAAAATCATTAGCGTCGACCGGAAACAGGCCGCAGAACACGACGGGCTGCACTTCCTTAAAGCCCGGCAGGGCCTCGGTCGCAGGGCGTTTTGCGTCCGTAATCGTATCGCCCACGCGGGTTTGCGCCACTTCCTTGATCTGGGCGGTGATGAAGCCAATCTCACCGGCCGCCAGTTCGTTCAACTGCTCGATCTTGGGGCGCATACAGCCGACCCGGTCCACCAGATGGAGCGTGCCCGTCTGCATGAACTTGATCTGCTGGCCCTTTTTGAGGACGCCCGCAACAACCCGGATCAGGATCACAACGCCGAGATAGGGATCATACCAGCTATCCACCAGCATCGCCTTCAACGGCGCGTCCCGATCTCCCTTGGGTGGGGGGATGCGAGTCACGATGGCTTCGAGCACTTCCTCAATGCCGATGCCGGACTTGGCCGACGTCAGCACCGCGTCCGATGCATCAAGCCCGATGATGTCCTCAATCTCCGTCTTAACCTTTTCCACGTCAGCGGCAGGAAGGTCAATCTTGTTGATCACCGAGACAATCTCATGATCATGTTCGATGCTCTGATAGACATTCGCCAATGTCTGCGCCTCAACACCCTGCGCCGCGTCCACCACCAGCAGCGCGCCTTCGCACGCGGCAAGGCTGCGGCTGACTTCATAGGCAAAGTCAACATGTCCCGGCGTATCCATCAGGTTGAGCGTATAATTAAGGCCGTCCTTGGCGGTGTAATCAAGCCGCACCGTTTGCGCCTTGATCGTGATGCCCCGTTCTTTCTCGATATCCATATTGTCGAGCACTTGGGCAGACATTTCGCGCGCGGAGAGCCCGCCCGTCGTCTGGATCAGCCGGTCAGCGAGCGTCGATTTCCCGTGATCAATATGGGCGATGATGGAAAAATTGCGGATGCGGTCAAGAGGTGTAGACATGGGGAGCGCCCCTAGCAGGGGTGAGGTCAGAGCGCAAAGGTAGTAGAAGGGCGTGAGCAGATCCGCATCTTGCTACAGTCCAGATCAGGCTTGCAATGGCAGCGCGGCGCAGATCGGGGGCAGGTCATTTCAAATCCCATCAGGCGCAGGCGCAGGCTCAACCGCTGTTGGCGCTGGGGAGGCCTCAGGCAAAGCGGTGACAGGGGTCTGGACTTGATCGCCCCCTTTGATCGCCGCATCTTCCAGCACATCAAGAGCGCGTTCAGCGGCAAGATAACGGCGCGCGGTTTCAGTCCAGCCGGCAGCTTTGGGCGCATCGGGGAGGCGCGATACTGCCGCAACTGCCAGATCAACCCTGCCCTGGTCCAGCAACTGCGCGGCATGGGCCACCGCAATTGCGGGATCGGACGTTGGCTCATTTGCGCCACGGAATGTGATCAAGCCTGACATGGCACCGGTGAAACTCTCCCACCAGCCCGTATCTGGCCCCTTGCCGGTAAGTGCCGGGATCACCGCCTCAAAACCGCTGCGGAGCTGTTCAAGCGTCACGGGCTGACGCCCCGCCCCAATCACCGTGGCAACGGCTGCGGGCTGGCGCGCGTCGAATTGCTGACTGAGCAAACTTTCAAGCCCGCCCAGGCCATTGCCCCGTTCCAGCGCCCGGCGGGCGGCAAAGGTTAGCAACAGGCCTTGCGCCTGTGTCGATCCGCCACGGGCGCCGCCGCTGGCTTCCACCCGGGCAAGTCGCGCTTCCAGAGCCACAACCCGTGCGCTGACGTCTGTTACCGGTGACACAGGCAAAGCGTCGACCGTCGGTGTTGTGGTTTGCGGCGTATAACTAATCGCGGGAACAGCAGGCTGACCGAACAACCAGGCGCGCCCCGCATCCCACTGCGACAGGCCCCACGCCATCACCGCTATGCCAGCGACAAATGCCAAACCAATGATGAGAAGCAACGACCGGAGAGACCGGGGCTTCTTGGCAAGCGACTCCGGCGGCTGAAATTCATTCTCTGTCATAAGATGCCCGTCTTGGATGTTTTGGAAAGCGTCGCCGCCAAGCCTAGCAACGCTTCATCGCGCGGAACAGGCGCAATCGCAACCTCTTCCCACCCGGCACCTGCGGCGTCGGCGGCGTTCGCACTGATCGCCGCGATTTTGATCTGGCTCCGGTCCGCACCAAACTGCTGGGTAACCTCCGCAAATCGAGCCGCCGCGCGGGGGGAATGCAGCAGCGCTACCGGATGCCGCTCAATCGCGCGGGCGAACACTACGTCCGGCTCAACTGGCTCAGCCGCATAAATAGTCCGCCGATCAACCTCGACACCCAGCGTTGGCACGTCACGATATTCTTCCCCCGCAAGGTGCAAAATCTTATGCAGTCCCAAAGTCGCGATCTTGGCGAGCAGGAAAGTAACATCGCCTTCCCCGCTGACCACCGAGATAAATCCGGCGGCACGTGCCGCGTCGGCGGTCGCTTCACCAACGGCGAACAGCGGTAAATGAATGTAACGGCTGAGGCTCGGCCCGGCCAGCCGAGCGGCGTTCGCGCTCGTGAGCATCACCCCGACATAGTCCGCCGGATCCGGTACATCCCACTCGACCGCCCGGGTTTCGAACAGGGGATAGCCGTGCGCTTCCAGCCCCAAAGCCCGAGCCCGCGCACAAGTGGCCGCATTGCCAGGTTCAGGTCGCAGGATGAGCAGTGG
>JBJOLA010000116.1:0-16523 GCA_046045815.1 Pseudomonadota bacterium | reverse complement strand
GACTGACTCACGCGGGGTGTCGTTGGTGGGAGCCGGAGCTGACCCTGACTGCGAAAAATCGAGAAGGACGACGGTGCGTTTGGGACGGGCCGATACCCCACTCGCCCCGAGCAGAACCGCCGCAACGGACACTATCATTGTGTTCGACCTTATCATGACACATCCTTCCAACACTTATGAAATTCTCATCCACTTAAAAACGGAGGAACGCCGCCACCACGAAAGCCTGCGTCGGGCGCGGTCGCGCGGTCCTCCAGGACAAAATCCACAACCATTTGGCCGTAACAGCGATGCATCCAGAGCTCGTCCATTGACGACAGCGATCTTGCCGGCAAGGCCGACAATCGCCCCCGACAGATTGAAGCCGGAGTTCATATTTCGGCCACTGCCCGCGGCGGACCCGCCCTGTCAGCCCATGAAGCGCTCATTTGCGCCTCCGTCTCATTTGGGGTAAATTGACGATGGAGAAACGAAATGAGCATCCCCATTTGGCAAGACCCGGGCAATCCAGCTAACGCTAACAGTCCTCTTTCACCAATGAACAATGCTGTTAACAAGCGGTACCCGCCCACAATCGGCGATTGGATACTCACGGGTTTCATCGTCGGCATCTTCGCCCTTGTCGCCCTAGCCGTGTTCATAAAAACGCATTTCTTCTAATCCCTATTTGCGCCGCCGTGGTTTGCCACGGGGCTTAGGGTCATATTCGGCGTGAAGATGGTTGTTGTCCGGATTTTTAGGAAACACCTCAAACTGAACGTCATAGTCAGGCCCAAGCCGCTGACTTACCCTCCCCGCGAGCAATTGTCCCTCGGCGGTGCTGATGTTTTTCCCCCGGAAATCGAGCGCCCTTCCGTCAGGATGCAGCGAATCGCGCTTATGATGCCGATCCTGAGCCGACGTCACAGTTGGAGCGGTCAGGCCCAAACCGCGAGACTCCTCTGAGACTATCGCAATCGCCGGTGCCATATGCGCATCGAGCGTCCGCACATTCGTTCCAGGCTTGATGTTGACGCCGCTGCTATGAATGAAGCCGGTCGCGTCAAACCTCATGCCCGACCCAGTGGGAACGGAAGCCATCTGGGCGCTACTGTATAGTGACGCAAGAAAAGGCATCGTTTGCGCTAAAGATTGGCGCTGGGCATTCCCCACATTATCGAACAAAGCATCGCCGCGCCGGTGAAGATCGCCATTACTGGAATTGGTATCAGACTGATGACGGTCCATGCGCTCATTGGCCCCTGAAATCCTTTCGCCGACCAGGCCGCTCAATCCAGCGTCCCGCGAATCCGCCGTGATATTGGTCGACGGCCCACCCCGATCAACCGCGCCAATCTGACTTTTTCCCCAACCCGAGACCCCACTGGCAGGCGGTGCAATGCCCGAAGACGATAAGGGATTAATCGGGGCAAGGTCGCGGCGCATCTCACCCACGACCGAATGGCGGAAGCGCTCTTCGAGCACACCCCGCGTTTGGCGCTGACGTTCGTTCAGATCGGAATCGCGCATCCAAGTCTGATACCCGCTATCGCGCAAGCCCTCGTTGCGCGCGAGTTCGCCGGACGCAAAGCTCTGCCAGTTCTGGCTGTAATCACGCGAGGTCTGGAACGAGCCTGATTCAATTTCACTGATCTGGCGCTCATACCGTTTGCCCGTCTCTTCAAGACGCCCAGCCTCCAATGTCTGTGCCCGCGACTCGGTAAGACTCGCATCTCGCCGCTGTGTCAGGCCTTGCAGCTCTGAACTTCCGCTGGTTGACACGGCACGCAAAAAACTCTCGCGGCTATGGTTTGCATTGTCGCTTTTGCTTTCCGCATTGAGAAAGGACAGGCCCTTGGCAATGCGCTCATTAACGCTTTCACCGGTCGTGCGATTGCGCTGCTCTTGAGACAGCACACTTGCATCAATCCCCGCTGTCAGTCCAGGAAATGGTGAGCCCACGCCCAGCTTAGTAGATCCATTCATGTAACTCTGACGAGAAAGTTCATCAGCTGCCTTACGATCAAAGCCATAGTCATTGACCAGCGTATCAGACCAACTGCGTGTCAAATTCTGCGATTGCGAGATCGAATCCTGCAACTGGCTGCCCTTCACGGTTTCGCTGCCGCGTGTATTTTGCGCGGTCATGAATATCTGACTGCCAATGGTGTTCGCGGCCGAAAGCGACTGCGATGCCAGCTCGCGGTGCTGGGTTGCTTGGGATTGGAACTCGCCCAGCGAATGGCGCATCTCGTTCGCATCGGACTTTGTGAGGCTCGGCTTCCACTCAAAGCTCGATATTGCCGGGTTCTGGTTGGTAACGAGGCTGCCATCAGCATTGGTCGTGCTGATCGCCCCATTGGCCTGGCGGAACGCAAAGGCAGGCGCACCACTCGCAAAATTGGGCTGCGTGTTCCACTGATCGCGCGTCTGGGTATTGATCGTCTGATTGGCGAGGCTGGCATTGCCGTATGCGTAGTTGCCGGTTGTCGCCTCAAGCGCCGCCGCCTCGGCGGCGTTCTGGCTCGGAGCCAAAAAGCTGGTCGCATTGCTGGCAATGGCCATTGCACCGCGCGCCATGCCGGCGGCAAGGAACGGCACGCTCGCGATCATGTAGCCCGCAAGCGATGCGGTTTCATCATTGACCGCACCGATCCCGGCAAAATTGCCAAGCGTGGTCCCTCCCCCTGCCACCGCAAGCCCTGACGCCAGCCCCCTGCTCATCAAGATCATGTGCAAGACGACGTACAGCGGCCCCCAGGCCGCGAGATAGAAGAAGCCGGTGACATAGCCCCTGAGCGCGCTGACCCCAGTCTTCGGCATCAAAAAGAGAGGGAAAATCACGGGAAACATCGCATAAAACACGACGGTCAAAACGATGTTGAGGATTGGCACCCATTTCATGGCACCTTGCGCGAGTGCCGAATAAGTATTGCGCGTCTGAATATCGGCCCGCGTCGCCGCGAAGCTATCGATCGCCGACGCACCCGTCCCGCCCGCCATGTCATCGCGCGCCTGCATGAAGGCATTGATTGCCAGATTTTGGCGCATGATATTGAGCGCATTCGCCGCGTTCCCGGTGAAGGCCGTGTAGGTGACGGGTAAATCGGCAACGAGCTTGGCCTCGGCGATTGCGTTACTCAAATTGGGATAGAGTGTCTTGGCCCAAACCGGCTTGAAGCCGTTGATGAATGCGGTCCACGCTGGCGTGAGCTGCTGATAAGCATCCTGACAGGTGATGATTGCCGTCGTCGTGGTGCCGCCTGTTCGCGTGATATAGGCTTGCGCACGCGCCGGACTGCCTGGCCCTATATCGGACCACAGATCGGTCGATTTGGCGAGCGTGTCCATCGACTTGAAGCCGAGCATCACGTCATAGAAGACGCACCGCTTCATATGTTCGTTCACATTGGCGGCAAATTCTGGGTCAGTGATCCGGATCTGACGTGTCGCCTCCATCAACTTTGAGCCGTAAATGATACCGTTATTCGAATATTGCAGCTGACCCGGCATCACGAAGACGGTCTCCGCTTCGCGCGTCAGATAGTCACCCACCTGGCTCGTGAAGCTTGCAACAACACCCAAGCCCAACGGCACATTGGCAACGACTGAGGGTGCAAGCGACGGATTCACCCGGTCAGTCACCTTGATCGTGACTGTCGGCACCATCAGGCACAGATAGATAAGCGTCGATTGCAGGAACCAGTTCATCCACGCCCGCCAATCGAGGCTGAAGGCGACAATGAGGAGCGTGTAGATCAGGCCCATGACCATGACGACGCGGATCATCGAGGCGTATCCGCCCCCACCCGTCCAGGCCGCAACAGCGTTCAACACATTGACGACATATTCGCCTCCGCCAATTGTGAATAACTCCAACATGGCCGATACCCTCTCCTAGCGGAGCCCTTGCGCGTTAAGCCCGCGCGAGAAGTTGAGTGCCGCCGACATGCCGGGCGACAGTGAATTCTGCAGCGTTGATTCGAGCGCCACCGTGCGGTCGATCACCCGCATCGTCACCTCGACGCGGGCGGCATTCCTGACCTCACGCTGCGCAAATTTGGCGCGCACGCCTTGCACCTGCGCCGCCCAGGCCGCCGCACTGCCTTCGTCGGCCTTGACCAGCCCGACTTTGGCCATGTCGAACTTACCAAGCACATCATTGAGGATCGCCTGCAGCAGATCGATCGCGGTGATTTCCGAAAGCGTGTCGATCTCCCCCGAGCCGACAATATCGGCGCGCGCCGCAGTCTGCACCGCGAGGATCTTGTAGATCGGCAGCGTCGCCACGTTGAGCAGGGTCTTTTCAGCCGTGCCAATCGGCGAGTCATTTTTGACCGCCGTCGCCATTGACACGATCAAGGTTTTGACCCGTGGACGGATCGCCTGCGTGTTCGAGATTGTGAGCGTCTGATCGCCGACATCGAGACACTCGGTATCGTTGCACTTCAATATCTTTACCGGAGTGCCCCCAGCAGTCCCATCGAGCAGCGCCTCGATGATAGAATCGTCGCCTGGCCCAAAGCGGTTGATGATCGTGCCCTTGGTCTTGTCGCCCGAAGGCTTGGTGACGACCGTCCCAATGATCGTCATCACCATCTCCTTAAACTGCTGGTCGTAGCCCGCAAATTGCGGAGCCTTGTTCAAAATGTCCCACGTGAAATTATGCGGCTCACCGATGAGCTGGTTTTTCATTTCATTATTGGTGTTGGCGGCAATGGTTTCGTCGCGCTTGTCGCCATTGTTGCAGCCTTGACGGCTCGCGGCCCAATCGGAGAAGAGACCCTGGTTGTTCCCCACCGCCTCGCAGATTGTGCTGCGTGTGGTCTCCATCTTGGGCCAGAGGCCGCCAACCAGGCCTTGCGCGGTCTCACAGCTCGAAATATTCATCTGGTTGAGCTGCTGGATTTTCTGGCTCATATCCTTGATGACGCCGCTGATCTGCGGGCTTATCGCATCAATGGCGAGCTGGAAGGCAAAGCCGATGGCATTGTTCGCGGTCGCCTTGAGCATCGCCACCAGTTCGGCCGTATTGATGAAGCTGAAACTGCCTGCAAACAGATCGATACCGCCACAACCCGCACGGGCATGAGGCAGTTGCAGATTGAAAGGCTGGATCGATTTCTGCGGAAACCGCGTCCAGACATTGCCGCCCGAATAATAGCCCGCAGATTGCCCCTGAAAGGCCGAAGGTCCGGTGACGTTGGCCCTGACACCGGCATCATCAAAGAAGGTCTGCATATCACTGCCAACTGTTGCAGCAGCTGGGGTTAGTATCCCGGCATTGACTGCCGCAAGCAAGCCAAGCGTTGCGCCACTCCGAAGGAAAAAACCACGAGCGCCAGAAACAAGCATTTGTGTCATCAGAAATCACTCCCCGGTTTGGTGTTGGTCAGGACAAAAATACGGTCGATGATTTCATCAGCGGCCATGAGCCCGGTGCCGATGGGAATCGGGCGCTTGGTGAGCGTATCAAAGAGAACAAGCGCTGGGGTCGCCTTCCCGGGCAGCCCCATCCGCTCGCGCTGACCACTATCGACGACATAATTCGGGAAAATGCGATTGGGCCCGCCATCCATCGACACCGCTACAATCGAGAGGTGATTGCTGTCGCTGACTGACTTCAGGATCGGGCTCTGAATCTCACAGGCCCCACACGATTGCGCGTAGAAATAGAACACACCGTAGCGCTGCGACAGTTTCGCCATTGCAGCAGCCCGGTCCGCCGCGCGATTATCGAGCCAGGCGCGCTTGCCAATTGTCGAGACGGGCCGCTGCAACGTGTAATCAACGTCAGGATTCTGCCACAGCGCGCGCTGCCAGACATCGGCAAAGGTCGATGAACGATCAAGCTGCTCGCGCTGGAAGCGCACATAGGCCAGCACATTGGCCTCGCTTGGTTCGAGGATCGCGTGGGCCTTCAGTTCATCAAGCTGGCGCCCAATTGCTTTCAGCTGGGCATCGGCCGACTGCTGCGGTGGTGGAGGTGCCAAGGCGGTCTTTGGCCGGACCTTGGGCTTGTCACAATAAAACCAGCTGCCAAGCTTTCGGCGGCAATAGAGATCGCCGCCCGAACCTTCCTGTTCATAGAGGCCGCTCTCCGGCGCTGCCGGTTGACCGACGACCTCACTGTCCGCAGGCTGCTCGGACGCGGCGGTCGCCAGTGACGTGTCCTCGACATTTGCCGCAAGCGGCATGGCGGGCAACAGAGCGCAAGCAAGCGCGGGCAAAATCCTAATCTTCACGGAAGTGATCCTCTCTGACAATCGCGACATCGAGGAGCTTCCCGACGTCGAAAAAATAACGGTCCCGAAACGCCAGACGAACGATACCGCGCGCGGCAAATTCGGCTTTCTCGCGCGCATCTTCCACCGCATGAAGTGCTGGACCTTCAGGCCGCAGCCATTCGCGGTGCGTCAGTCTGCGGATCGCTGCGGCAAGGTCACTTTCGACAAGGCTCGTGTTGAACCAACGCCCCAATTCGACCGCGATGCTAGCCAAGTCTGAGCCGGGTTGCCGCACGCAACAGATGATGACACCCAGCTCAAGGACCGACATGTCCGGAACCGGTGTCATTGCATCAAAAGCCACGATTGTTGCCTCACTCATTGCGGCCCACCTCGCGCATAATAGGCCTGAATTTTCGCCTGAATGTCGGTCATCGCGGCCGCCTCGTTGGGCAGTTTTGCGGCATCAACGAACTCCTTGTAGACTTCGGTAAAATCCATCTTGGAGAGATCGAGCGCCGCAAATTCGTCCACGGTGAAACCGGAACAATCCGGCGTCTTGGGAACGCCCCAGCTCTTGCCCAATTGCGCGCGTCCCTGTTCCTGCAGAATGCGGGTCAGCTTGGAGAGGAAGCAGCAGGCATTGGTGCGCTTCGAGGTGCAGATGCCCAGAAATTTCGAGGAGCAATAGGTGCCAACCGTGTGGCACAGCCCCATGCGGTCGCGGACATCATATTCCTTCTCCGCTGCCGAGCATAAAAAGGCGGTGAGAAGCGGCGTCGCCAGCAAGCCTATCGCCGCCGGACCACCGGCAAGGGCTGCAAAGCCCGCACTGGTTCCAATCAGCCCCGACGACTTGCCAGCGCAGCAATTGACCAAGCCGAAGATGGGCTTGTGGCAACCCATGACATTGCCTTTGAACAGCTTGAAATCGAGATCGCTTAATTCACGTTTTGCTTGCGCGAGTGACTCCAGCCCGACCACAGCATCCTTGAACTCATCCGACGCCTCGCGCGTCACCGCCTCGCAGTCACCGCCAACACAGTAAATGTCGCCGCCGCAAACATATTGTTTCGGCGGATTGGTGGCTCCCGGGATTGGGCAGGTATAAATCCGCTCTTCGACCTTGCAGGCGCCGACCTGCGGATCGTCGAGACATTCGGTGCGGGCATAGTGACAGGCAGGATTGGCACCCAGCGCCGTACAATCATTGTTCGAGCCAATCCTGTTGCACTGATAGGTCCGCGACCAAGCCCAACAGGATTGGGTTACGGGGGTGCCATTCACGGTCCGCGTGGTCGGCGATGGATCGGTGCACACGTCCACTGGATTAGAACAACCCGCGTCGCCCGCGAGCGCCGTGCACTGGCTGACGTCTTGCACAGAATTGATATAAGTTGGCACGGCGAAAAAAGTCGGCGGATAGGCGACCTGAGTCGTCGGATGGGTCCATGTGTTACCCGTCACGGCTCCCGCCACTGGAGCGGAGCATGTCGCCTTATAGGTGTCTTGAGTAATTGTGATGTCAAAACAGAAGCCAGGACCACAGCCCGCAATGTGATATAGGGGGGCCGTCGATTCTTTGGTCAACGTGCATGTAGGTGACGTATATGCCCCGCACCCCGAATTGATCGTGGCGGCCCCGTTGATCGACACCGCCGTGCAGCGATAATCATTCCCCGGTGCAAAATTATGATGGAGCGTCACGTTGCAGGTTCGAGCCTCAGGAATGAGCTCAGCCCCGGCATTACACCGCGCTTCGAAATTGCCCGGAGAGCTGGTGCTGGGCGGAAGTTCGACACATTGTCCCGGCGTCCCATTGGCATCCACACCGCGCGCATAGCTTGCCGGATCCTGATTGATGGTTTCACCGCGCGCGACGGTTTCATCGACCAGCGTTCCGGGAACCTGAGGTCGGGTCGAACTCCCATCAATCACCAGGACGGAAGCTTCGTTCGAGCGGGCAGCCGACACCCGTGCCGCTTCGAGCGCGGGCGCATTGTCGAGATAAGCCCTCTCCGGCGCGTTGCCGCCGTTATAGCCTGGCAGATTGGTTGCGGCAGCGTTTTCAACGTCTGCCGTGCCTGCCGCCGCACTGGCCAAAGGCTGTACGAATATCTTGGCATCGTCGCGCACCGGATCCGCTAGCGTCGGCGACGCGGTCGCAAAAATGAGCAAGAGTCCGCCAAGGACACGCATCAGCCACCTGTGCCAAGCTGCTTGAGGGCGGTGGCCGCGATCCGCGCGCCAGGACCGCCCCCGGTGGCCATGGTTTCAAGCGCGTAGCGCACCGTCACATTACCCGACATACGGTCGTGCGGCGGGGTCGCTGTCTTGCAGTCAAAACCGTCGCAGACGTCAAAATCAGAGGTGACAACAACGAAAGCGGGAACGGACGTGACGTTGAAAGCGCGGAACAGCCGGGGATCAATCCCGATCGACCTTGTCTCCTGGCCTTGCTCCAGCACCTTGGCCAAGCCCTGCTGGAATGCCTTCATCGAATTGCCCGGAAAGCCTTGAAACACGACCGCGCCGCCAGCCTTACTGGTATCGCGAATGAGCGACTTCAGACTTTCCGGCGGCATCGACAGCGACGCAAAAACGATGAACTGCGGCGCATCGCCCTTCTCGGTCTTGCCCGTCACACTCGCCATCATCGTGTCGAGCTCAGAAGCTCCTTCCACCTTGCCCTGGGCTTGCGTATAGCGCTGGTGATTGGCTTCGCCTTGCGCCGCCGTCTGCCGTGCGTCCTCAGCAAGCGCGTCGCTCCGCCGTTTGATGTCATCGACAAAGGCCTGGGCATCTGCCGCCGTCGCCGAGGCCGAGGCATCGGCCCTTTTCTGGATCGCGCCCAAGTCGAGACCGTCGACGGTCTGAGCGAGAACAGCCGCCGCGCAAGCCAGCGCAAGCGTGCCGCCAACGATGAGTGTGGTTTTCCGGATCATAAGGCGCAACAGTTCCTTTTGCGCCAGACGAGGTAGCCAAAATCCTCGCCCACCGCGGGCCAGACCCGGCCAACACCGGGCTTCAAATCGGAGACGCCGATCATCGGGCAAGCATATTTGCCTCTGACCATCGGCGAAGGGTTGACCATCTGGAAGCGGTATTGCTGCTTTTTGAGGATGGGCATTGGATATTTGTTGCACAGGCCCTGTCTGCCCATCGTGCCCCATGCAAGCAGCTCGCGGTGCATCTTGTAGGCCATGCGCGAAGCAGCGAGCCGCGAGGATTGAATCGGGTTCAAATGATAGCCGACATTGCCGTTCAAGGGATACATCGACCCCTGACAGCCCGCACACCAGAACAGGGCATCGATAGGCCGTTTGACAGTCGCTGCAACACAGTCAGCCGCGCAAGCAAGCGTTGCAACCGGATTGGCGAAGACCGCCGCCTCGGGGTTGATGAGCATCGTGAGCGTGTCATCCTGCCACAGCGGATCGATCTCTGTCACATAGGCAATATCAAAGCTCGACTGTTCGAGGCAGAGAAAATCAGCGACGATCTCCATCCAGTAGAGCAAGGGATAAATATACCAGTGCGCATGATATTTGGCGGCATTCTGCCCTGCCCCGCCGAGCTGGTTTGTGGTGTTGTAAGTACCGCGCCCGATATTGAATCCGGGACTGATTTTGATGCCGCCAAGATTGGGAAAGCACCAGGGCTTGGTGGTGACATCCACCAGACGCACCGGCTCCCAGAAGCCCACGGTAATACCAATGCGCGGAATTGGTGAGCCACAAAAGCAAAGCGGGAATGCCGGATTATTGTCGGTATCGGGGCGCGCACTCGGCCAGATATGCAAGCCGCCTACCGACAATGGAAACAGGCAACCCCAACACACGTCGGTAATCGGATTGATGAATTTGCCGGTGCACGAACCCGGTGCTCCGGCTTGCGCCGGAGCGCTTGCGGCCACCACCGACAAGGCAAAAACCAGAACAAGGCTGCGCCACAGGCGCTTCAAGACACGGCCCAGCATCATGCGCCCTCCTCTTCCCGGTCAAATCCGCGATCCATCAGCCAGGCATCATCAGTCCTGTTCTTCCGGCAGAAAAACATCGTCGCCAGAGCTGCCGTCGCGGTCAACATGACAAGCAATATGCCTCCGGCTGCAGCGCGTCCGACGAACCATGCAAGCAGATCAATCCCCGCCACACTCAGCCCGCTCAGTGATGCCAGGGCAATCACGGCACAGCGCAGCCGCCGCATCACTGGCGTTTCGGGCGCGGCCATCGGCACTCCAAAGATGCGCTCGGCGATCTTCATGGCCGTCGCTCCTTGATTTTGCGCAGCGCAAGCCGCGACCAATAAAAAAACTGGCCCATGACGAGGACGGCAAAGGCGAACCCTCCGGTCACCAGCAAGAAAAGCAGATTGCGCGGATTGGGCGGCGACATCACGACGCCAACAAAGACCGCGAAGAAGATGCCGATCGAAGCCACATTGATGCAGGCAAAGACGACCAAAGCCATATTGTGCCACCAACGCCGCTGGATGGTGGCGGAAACCATCGCCGTTTCTGAAGAAAGTTCCGCCCCGTGCATCACTGGTCCCCTATTTGCGAAAGGACTTTCCGCAGCGTCAGACCAAACCATCCAAGGACAAGCAACGCGTCGATCTGTGTCACGGCAACGATCAGAAAGCGCCACACGCGCCATTCCCCAGCGGCGGCAAAAGCCCCAAGCAAACAAAGCTGAAAGAGCAGATTAGCCGCAACTGCGGCGATCAGTGTCCTGTGCAGGCTCAGCTTGTGGGTCATGACGGCTTTGCCGGAACCGGGGTTTCAGAAATGCGCATCGCATGACCCGCCTGGACGACGATCGCGGGCACGCGGGTAATTCCGAATTTTGTGGTGAGCGTCCCCGTCTGGTCAAAGTAGAACCGGCGCTGACGGCGCGTCATCAATTCGAGCGGTGCACCTTTGATCAGGATCAGCTTGGCCTTGTCGTCAAAGCGCCTCAGAGCCCAAGCGACCTGATTTTCGTCGTCACCGTCAATGAACACCAAAGGTGTTGTCACGGCGACATAATCGAGCGGATTAACCCGCTTGCCCGCAGCCGCGATCATCGTGCCGTTCTGATCCCTAATATCATGATCGATAACGATCGAAGGATCATAGAGCCAGGAGCGCGGCTTGGTCGCAAGCTCAATCCCGGCAACTGGATCGGGACGGTTGACCTTCGCCCGTGTGCGGTCGGCAAGCCGCTTGTTCATCGCATCTATCTGGCCGCTCGCCTGCATGGTCTTGAGCTTGGTCTCGATGACGCGGAGCAAATCGGGCTCGATCACCGGGAACACCGTGCCAACTTGACCGTAATCCTTCGCCGCAGCCGGGGGCGTGACTGCGGCGAAGAGGCAAAGTGCGATACCGGTAAGTGCTGACCTATTCATAGCACCGGCACTCCGGTGCCAACGATTTGGGCTGCGCAAACCCAGCCAATATCGGCGTAACGACTGTCAAAACCGTCCCTATGAGGCGTTGCGACAAAATAGCAGCCATCCGGCACCCGCCCGAGCGGGCCCGGCGTGAGGAACTCGCCGCGCTTTGACAGCTTTTTGAGCACTGCTACGGACGATCCGTTGACCAGGACATTTTGCCCGTGGCGCGTCACCAGATCGCCTGCCACTCCCATAACCAGCTTCCCGAAGGGCTTGGGATGTTCACCAAAATGCGCCTTGATGAGCGCAGTCTCGGGCACCTGGAAAAACACATATTGGCCGCGTGTCGGCATGACATGCTTTTCGACAAAGAACGCCCAATTGGGCAGCGATTCGCTTGCATTGATCATGAAAGCATGGGCCTGCGACCATTCGTGGATCGCCCCCCAACACAGACCTGCCACGCCGAGCGCTGCTAGCGTGCGCCAGCGCGGCAACCACGACATGCTGCGCGCAGACGCAGGCCCAGGACCGCTGGCAAGGAGCGCCGTCATTGCTGGAGCCCGCCTTCGGGAGGAACAGGCACGCCTGCGAACGGCGACGAGCCGGGTTCGGCAGGCCCTTGCGGCTGCAGGACCTGGGGCTGACTAGCGACCGCGCTTGGAGCAACCATAGACGAAATGGCTGGAGGCATTGCCGCTGCGACCGGCATCTTCACAACCTTCGCAAGATCAGCGACGACATCATTCGTCACATCGGGAACAGACGAAGCAATCACCGCCTCGCCGACCAGAACAACCTGCCCGCCTGCAGCGCGTTTCTTCAGCACGCCGTCAAGCGCAACCATGAACGCACGCGTGCGCGGCTCCAACTGTTCGGGCGGCGTTCCCGAGCGGGCTTCGGCCGAGACAAAATCATTGACGATCGAGGCGAGCCGTACTGAAACAACGCGGCGATCCTCAAGCGCGAAGATCTTCGAGGTTGCCCACATCCCCCAGATCGCCGCACCGAGCAGTAGAACCCCAAGGCCGAGCTGCCCAAAAGTGAACCCAGCAAACCGGCGAGACTTGCGCAATGGTGTGGCCTCCCCGACATCCGCCGCCGCCCGTGGTGTTTCACCAAAGCTGATTCGCGACACCGGTGCTGCAGGACGGGGCTTACCCCCCTGCCCCATGTCCCCCAGCGGCAGTTCTTCAGCTCTTGCGACCTTACTCGCCATCCCGGCCTCCTGTCTTGAATATGGAAATGAGCGCCGACCGCCTGAAAAAGCCGGTCAGCAAGATCACGCTGCCGATGGCCATCAGCATCTTTGCGTCAAACGCCCCCCGCGCGACCGGAACGGCCGACAAATAATGCTGCGACAGAAGCCCTACCTGCTCGAAAAAGCCGCCAAGTGACCCGTTGCCCGCCATCACGAACAGCACCACAAAGCAGCCAGCAGCCGCGAGCAGCGTCGTCGCAAACCAACCCGTCAGGGCAAGCGCCCAATAGAGCAGGGTGCCAAAGTTGAGCTTTTCATTCCTTTGTGCGCCAGCCGCTCGCTTCTGACGTTTCAGCGCGCGGGAAGAGCCCACATCAAGCGGCGACTGTCCCGTCGAGGCGCGTTCTGGCGTCATTCGGCTGCCTCCGCCCAAGGGGACGACGCATGTGCCTCCTCGATTTCGCTCCACTGCGAGGGGTCATCCGGATAAGCGACACGCTCGATTGCCGCTTCCATCGGCAAACCGCTGTTCACCAGCGCCTCAATCTCGGCAAAGACACGCGGACTCGATGAGAAAATCGTCGCCGAATAGGGATCGAGGACGAGCCGCCCCGACGCAAGCGTCTCGGGCCCCTTGATCATGATGTCAGAAAATTCGGTGCCATTGCGCTTGAGGCTGCGCATCAAGGTCTCGTCGCCCGGCGACATTTCAAAACGGTCAAGCTTCATGAAGTCGGAGATGGATTCGGGCTTTTGCTGGAGGATCAGGAACCAGTCGCTGTTTTCCAGCGCCGCCACTGAGCCTTCCGACTTGTAATAATCGTTGAGCGACTGGGTAGCGGTGATCAGCGACGCGCCGTATTTGCGGCAGGTCCGCGCATAGGTCTCGACAAACTCGGCCATCGCGCCGCCTTTGAGCATCTGCCAGGCTTCATCCATGATGAGCGCCTTGCGCCGCGACCGGTCGAGCTTGCGCATCGACTGCGAGGACATGAACATAATAGCGGTGAGGACCACCGAACGCAGCTCCTCCCGGCTCGACAAGTCAGACAGTTCGAACACGGTCAAATCGGCATTGAGCTTGAACGTCGCTTCGCCCGCGAAGAATTTGCCGTAAGTCCCGCTGGTTCCAAAGGGCAGCATCGAAACCGCAAGGCTACGTGACAGACCGTCGCCATTCACTTGAAGACCAGCGATCACATCATCAACCGAGCCCCCCCTGCCCTTCTGCGTCCAGACCGCATTGACAATCCCGTCGATAAGCCCGCGCTCGGTGTCATTGAGGCGGTCAATATGGCGCGCCATCTGGCTGACCATTGCTTTGAGCATCGCCAGGCAGTCGAGCTTGTAATCCTCGTCGTTTTCAGCCGCATCGGCATCGATCATCGAAAAAGGATTGATGCAAAAGCCGCTCGACAGGGTGAATTCGACAAAGGCCCCGCCTTGGAGCTTGCAGCTATGCTCAAAACTACGGCCATCATCGATGACGATGACATTGGATCCTGCCCCGCACAGTGCTGCGCATAGCTCTTGCAAGGCCACGGACTTGCCCGAACCCGACTTGCCGAACACCGCGACATTGTGGTTGCCGGCTGCATTTTCGAACGGCGACCAGAAGAAGGGCTCACCGCGCCGTCCAACCAGTAGCAAATGCGGAATAGTACCGCCCTTATATTCGCCCTGGAACGGGGCCAGATTGGCGGCCGTTGTGGTCAGCATCGTGCGCATCCGCTTCATGCGTTCAAGATCGCGCGCGAGACCCGAACCAAGCGTCATCGGCAGGCAAGCGAGGAATCCGACCATCTGCATGTAACGCTCGGAATGGAGATCCCACCCGCACGCCTTGTACATCGACTTGAGTGTCCGCTCATGCCCATCGCCCTTGCCTTTGGGGCTGAAGCTCGTGACCCCGTAAAATGCGCGCACCAGCTTGTTGCCTTGGCGTAACTGTTCCTGGACCCCCTCCCATTCGTGGCTCTGCTCTTTGAGCTGGGGCAAAAAGCGCGCCGACTTGCTGTCCGACAGGCTCGACGTTCGCATATATTTATACGCTGCCTTGTTGGCCGAGGCTGTAATATCGGGGTAGGTCAAACACAGCGTGGTTGCGACCGGGCACGGCAGACGCAGCTTGTCGGTGAACAGATCGCCGATTAGCCGGGCACAATCCCACGGGGCCCAGCGCGGCGGCAGGTTGCGCACCGCGTAGGAACGCACCTCGAACGTGTCGGGATACATTTCTCCAATTTCGGGAATGCCGTCCTTATCGACGCCGGTTGCGCGAAGCCGCTCGGTGCGCAGTTCAAGCCGGTCCGGAAAATGGCGCACCTCCATGTCGCGCCGCACCGCTTGGTCGGCAATCGAATCGAACGAATTATAGGCAAGCGGATCATCGCCCGCCGCTGTCGTCGGTGAGGTGATGTCATCGATCAGGGCCAGCAAATTGACCGGATCGATCAGCCGCGATTCCACCTCCGTAGACCGCAGCGCCGACATGATAGACTCGGCCACCGCCACCAAATCCTCGTCGCTCGCACTCACTTTATCCGGAATGCCGATCGATATAATCACCCGGAAATGGCGAAGGTGGAAAGGCGCATCCTTCGAGAGCGAATGCCACACCCCTGCCGACAGATAGTCGGTCCGGTGCTTGGCCATACGTTCATAGACGCCTTGCGCCGAATAACGCGGCACGAACCAGTCAGAAAGTTTGGTGCCAATCCGTGAAGACGCAAAATTGACAATCTGGACAGTCGCACCAGGCGGGACGCCCTCTGACAGGCACTGCGCTATTATGTCGGCAGACCGTTCATCGGCTCCCACCATCGGGGAGATTTCCACCGCAATCTCGCGCGCGCTGGCGTTGTGGAAGATCGAGGTCTTGGCATCGTAGCTTCGATAGGGCAGCCAATGGGCGAGCATCGGCACTCCCGCATCGGGGCGTCCTTTTTCAGCCTTCGCCCCATCTCCAAGGACGGCATCGAAAATGCTGGAGAGGATCCCGCTCATGGATGAACCTCCGAGACAGGAAACAAGGTTGGCCCATTCACTGGTGTTGCAGATACCGGAGGGATATTTCCTGCGGACGGTTTACCCCCTGCCCCCGGCACAGCCAAAGACTGCGACGTCGCGCCAGATGCCTGTGTCCCTGGAGACAACGAAAACCGAACCGGACTGACGCCCATTGCCGGAGCTTGCGTCCCTGACTTGGACGCCTTCGGGGCAGTTGCGCTGCGCGGCGGCGCTGCGCTCAAGCGCGCCGCCACCTGCGCCCTGATCGCCGCCACCGGATCAAGCACCGCCACCGGCGTCGGCATTCTCGCTGACACCGCATTGCCACTCGAAATTGAAGCAGCCGACGACGCCACCATCGCAACAGCAGCAGGCGCTGTAACCGCACTCACGTGCTTTGCGCGGGGGCGCTCCCTCTTTCCCGCAGCAGGAGCGACAACAGCAGCCGGGGTTTCCTGCACGATGGCCGCATTTTGGGCATCAATGTCGGCGACACTGCTTGGAAATTGCAATTCAGGCGCAGCAGCAGCCAATTCCCCCAAGGTTGGCATCATCGGCAGTGCCTCAGCCATAGTCTGTTCGGTCAAAGCTGCCGTAGACGGTGCCGTTTGGCGCATGGAAACGCGCGTCGGCGAACGAACCTCGTTGGCTGCTGTCATCCAGTCGCCGCGTTCGACCACCGCGTGGATCGCGGTTGCTTCGCGGAACCGCCCTGCCCCGTCGATATG
>JBJOLA010000109.1:0-4000 GCA_046045815.1 Pseudomonadota bacterium | reverse complement strand
ATGAGTGCTGCCACGCTCGATACGATTTAGTCAAGCTTAAGACCGTAGAGAAATTCATCATCGCGGTGGTTGCCGACCATGAAATAAGTATCAGCAATATGGGCAAATCCGTAGCGTTGATAGAAACGTTGAGCGCGGAAATTCTCGCTCCAGACGGACAGGACAATCGCCGGCGCTTGGCGCGCTTTTGCCTCTGTCAGCGCCCAATCCATCAGCGCCTGTCCAACACCGGCACCCTGAACCGTGCCGTCCAGATACAGTTCCTTCAACTCAATTCCGCCCGCCCAGTCTGCGGGCATGTCTTCAAACGTGTTCTCGAGTCCCAACTTGCAATAGGCGACCATATCGCCGTCCTGTTCGGCCACGCGAAAAACGTGGCGGCCGTCGCTGAGCGTTCGCGTAAATGCCTCAGCCGTTTTGTTGCCGTCGAGAAATTGGGCAAGATCGTCCTGCGCATAAAGATCGCCAAACGTATCCACAAAGGTTTTGCGCGCCAGCTCAGCGAGGTGAGACGCTTCGTCCAGACGCGGCGTGCGATAGGTGATATCAGTCAGAGTGGCAGTCCTACGTAATTCTCGGCGATCGCGGTCTGCGCTGCAACACTACTGGCAATATAGTCAAGCTCGGCGATCTGCATGCGCCGTTCAAACGGGCCGTCATCGGGGAATCGGTGCATAAGTTTGGTAAGGCTCCAAGAGAAGCGCTCGGATTTCCAGACGCGGGCGAGTGCCTTGGCCGAATAGCCCGCGACTGCATCATTGTCGTTTGCCTTGAAATAACGGGTCAGCGCGTCCGAAAGGTAGGTAACGTCAGATGCGGCTAGGTTCAGTCCCTTTGCTCCCGTCGGCGGAACGATATGCGCAGCGTCCCCGGCAAGGAACAAACTCCCGTGACGCATTGGTTCGAACACATAGCTCCGCAGTGGCGCTATGCTTTTTTCGAGCGCCGGGCCGCGGGTCATGTTCGCCGCCGCATCGGGGCCGAGGCGGATTGCGAGCTCATCCCAAAGGCGCTCATCGGACCAATCCTCGATCTTTTCGCTCAGCGGCACATCGATATAATAACGGCTTCGGGCTTTGGACCTCATCGACGCGAGCGCGAAGCCCCGTTCATGGTTAGCGTAGATCAGTTCGTGGTGGCAGGGCGGCACGTCTGCCAAAATGCCCAGCCAGCCGAAGGGATATTCGCGCTCAAATTCGCGGGCCACACTCGCCGGGATGCTTTTGCGAGACGGGCCATGATAACCGTCGCATCCCGCAATGAAGCGCGCGTCAATCCGGTGGACCTGGCCGTCCTTGGAGTAAGTGATATGAGGGGAGTCGCTCTCGATATCGTGCAGTGCAACGTCGTCAGCGGAGTAGACTACTTCTAGCCCTCGCGCTGGCGCTGCCTCCATCAAATCACGGGTCACCTCTGTCTGGCCGTAGATGGTAACATGCTTGCCCGTCAGCCCAAATGTGTCGATGCGGATCAGGCGTTCACCGTCCGCAAGGCAGAAGCCTTCCTCCAGCATGCCTTCGGCGTTCAACCGTTCATCAATGCCGAGGCGGTGGAGCAGGTCGGTTGTCGTCCGCTCCAGCACACCCGCGCGGATGCGACCCAGCACATAATCTTGCGAGGATCTTTCGACGATCACACAGTCGATCCCCGCTGCGCGGAGCAAGTGGCCGAGGAGGAGACCGGCAGGGCCAGAGCCAATAATCGCGACTTGCGTTTTCACCCGAACTGCAACTCCAGATCATGGAGCACTTTATAGCAGGGCAGGACTTGCTGGACGCTGGAATTTGGCTCTCGCCCCTCCCGGATTGCGGCAACGAATTCGCGGTCCTGCAGTTCGATACCGTTCATCGAAACATCGACCTTGGAGACATCAATCTGTTCCTCCTTGCCGGTGAACAGATCATCGTACCGCGCCAAATAAGTGCCGGTGTCGCCGATATATCGGAAGTATGTCCCAAGCGGTCCATCGTTGTTAAAGCTGAGCGAGAGCGTGCAAATCGCGCCCGACGCCGCCTTCAGCTGGATCGACATATCCATCGCAATGCCAAGCTCCGGGTGGTGCGGCCCTTCGAGTGCATTTGCGGCAACAATCGGCCCGGCCTGATAGGCGAACAGATCGACTGTGTGTGCGGCGTGATGCCACAGTAAGTGATCCGTCCAGCTTCGCGCTTCGCCCTTGGCGTTCATATTTTTGCGGCGGAAGAAATAAGTTTGCACATCCATTTGCTGGATGTTGAATTCACCCGCGACGATCTTGTTGTGGACATATTGGTGGCTTGGATTGAAGCGCCGCGTGTGGCCGACCATGCAAGTGAGCCCCGTTTCTTTCTGACATTTGAGCACGGCCTCGGCATCAGCCCAACTATCGCACAGCGGAATTTCCACCTGAACATGCTTGCCTGCGTTCATGCAGGCGATGGCCTGTTCGGCATGCATCTGGGTCGGCGTGCACAGGATCACGGCATCGACATCATCGCGCGCGAGTGCATCCTCTAGGTTGGTCGAACTATGCTTGGCACCGTATTTTTCGGCGACGGCTGCGGCCTGTTCGGCGGTGCGACTGATGATTGATGTGATCTCAACACCGTCGATCAGCTTCAATCCGTCCAGATGCTTTTCACCGAACGCGCCGGCACCGGCTAAGGCTATTCTCATTGTGCTGGCTCCAAAACAATATGCCCAATCGCCGTGTTGCTGCACGGGATATGATAGTGGCGGTGCAGGCATTTGGTCTTTTTGCCAAGTGCGCCGCGCATGATCAGCCACATGACCATTTCGATTCCTTCGCTGCCGGTTTCCCGCAGATATTCGATGTGCGGAATGAACCGCGCGGCGTCAGTATCGCCGACCAAAAGATCAAGAAACTTGTTGTCCCATTCGCGGTTGAGCATCCCGGCGCGGGGGCCTTGCAACTGGTGGCTCATGCCTCCGGTTCCCCAGATTTGCACGTTGAGATCTTCGGGGAAGCTTGCCACTGCTTTTGCGATGGCTTCCCCCAGTGCCCAGCAACGATTGCCCGACGGGACGGGATAGGTCACGACATTTACGGCGAGCGGCACAACCTTTACCGGCCATTTGTCTGGCTGATTGAACATCATCGAGAGCGGCACAGTCAGGCCGTGATCGACGTCCATCTCGTTGATGATCGTCATATCGAAATCATCGAGGATCAGGCTCTGCGCGATATGCCAGGCGAGATCGGGGTGACCTTCGACTATCGGCACTTGGCGCGGTCCCCAGCCTTCGTCGGCCGGCTTGTAGCTGTCGCCGCACCCAATCGCGAAGGTTGGAATGATATTGGCGTCAAAGGCAGACGCGTGGTCATTATAGACGAGGATCACGACGTCGGGTTTGTTTTCCTTCTCCCACGCCCGCGTCCATTCGTAACCTGCAAAAATTGGTCCGAAATAATCATCATTCGACTTGCCTTGGTCAACCGCAACGCCGAGCAAAGGTACGTGGCTGGATCCGACGCCAGCGGTAATCCTGGCCATTCAATAGCCTCCCTTAATTGAACGATTGCCCTCAGGCGAACGGCCACCGGCCAACATCATGTCGCGATATTGAGGGAAGGTCATGTCGGTCATCGTCGATACGGCTTCGGCAAAGCTCAGCCCATCGGTCGAAAAAATCTTGGAGAGGAAATAGACATTGCCACCCAATTCCAGACAACGGTTGTAGTCACGTGCGAGGACCGCCTGCTTCTGATCTTCGGACACCGGCCACCCGTCCAGATATTTGCGTTCATCCGCTTTCCACCGTTCGCGGTTTTCCGCCTTCATCAGGCTCATCGCAAACTGGTTGAGTTGATAGCCTTGCCGCGCGCGGGCTGCTGTGAAAATCTTCGTACCGGGAATATCCTCCAACTCAGCGAGATAAGCGTGAATGTCTTGGTTCATAGTCCGCGTGCTTTCAGTTGCGCATCGAGCCTCGGAAAGACCCGCCGCGCATTGCCTTCAAAAATCATATGTTTCGCGTCCGCGCTAATATCCAGCGCATC
>JBJOLA010000065.1:0-8613 GCA_046045815.1 Pseudomonadota bacterium | reverse complement strand
AGCGCTAAGGCCAGCGCTACAGGAGGCAATGATGGCCCAGCCTAGAAACAACCAATTGATCACCGCGCTCGACATCGGTTCGTGGAAAGTTTCCGCGCTTATCGCTGAACGTCTGCCGAGCGGCGATCTTCAGGTTCTCGGCACAGGGCAACGCGAAAGCCGGGGCGTGCGCCGGGGCTATATCGCGGATATGAACGCCACCGAATCTGCCATCCGCGACGCTGTGGAACAGGCCGAACGAATTGCCGAAACCAACATCGAAGATGTCTGGGTCAGTTTCTCTGCTGGCGGCCTTGTCAGTGATATTGCCTCGGTCGAGGTTGAACTGGGTGGCCACCGCATCGAGCAAGAGGATATTGACGAACTTCTTTCGGCCGGGCGCACCTCGCTTGATCCCGATGGGCGGATGATCCTCCACGCGCAGCCAACCTTGTACACGCTGGACGGATTGCAAGGCGTCAAGAAGCCGCTCGGCCTCCACGCGGATACGTTGGGCGTTGATATCCACGTGGTTTGTGCAGATGGATCGCCCGTCCGCAATCTCGATCTGTGCGTTCGAAGCGCGCACCTTGAAGTTAAATCGATCATCGCGTCGCCGGTCGCCACGGGTATGGCGTGCTTGTCTGATGAGGAGCGCGAACTCGGCGTGGCGCTGGTTGAACTCGGTGCGGGCGTAACCAATGTCTCGCTGTTCGCAGGCGGCATGCTCGTCGGCTTGATGTCGATCCCGTTTGGCGCGGCAGACATTACCGATGATATCGCATCGGCATTTGGCACCCGGCGCGATCAGGCGGAGCGGATGAAATGTTTTTACGGATCGGCAACGGCCAGCCCGCGTGATAATCATGACATGATCGAAGTCGCGCCACTTTCTGCTGAGGATGATACGGCTGAGGGGTCTCGCATCACCCGTGCGCAGTTGATTTCGGTCATACGTCAGCGGCTCGAGCATCTCACCGGAGAAATTTCGAAAGCGCTTAAGGAGCTCGGCTTTTCGGGGCCGGTGGGGCGTCAAGTGGTGCTGACAGGCGGCGGCGCGGAGCTCAAAGGAATTGCCGATTACATGCAGGGCGCGCTCGGCCGGGCAATCCGGATCGGCAGGCCGCGCGGTCTGGCCGGGCTCCCCGAGGCGCACAGCGGCTCTGGGTTCACAACTCTCGCTGGCCTGATCCACTATGCAGCATCGGACCCGATCGACGTGCGGTCAATCATGCCGTCGGAGCAAACCGTCCACCGGGTGACGGGTCGCGGCATGATACAACGCTTGATGTCTGCGTTCAAAACAGGATATTGAGGGAAAATTGATCGTTAACCACAGGATGTTGGGGTGAACGATTCTAAAAACACGATGAACCGTTAACTATTTGAGTGAACGAAAGTCGCAAATGAGGCACAAGGTTGGCCGGGGGCAGTTCCGCCCATGGTCAACATCTTGGGGAGATGGCGTGATGAGTATCGAATTTATGGCACCGGAAGTTGATGAGCTCCGTCCGCGGATCAGCGTGATCGGTGTTGGCGGCGCGGGCGGCAACGCCATTGCCAATATGATTGCAGCAAATGTCCAGGGCGTGGATTTCCTTGTCGCGAACACAGACGCGCAGGCGCTGAACGCCTCTCCGGCTGAGCAGCGGCTTCAACTTGGCATCAAGATCACGCAAGGCTTGGGTGCCGGATCGCGCCCTGAAATTGGTCGTGCTGCTGCTGAAGAAACGCTCGACTCGGTTGAGAAGGCGCTGGACGGCGCGCATATGTGCTTCATCGCTGCCGGTATGGGCGGCGGCACTGGCACCGGTGCGGCCCCCGTTATCGCCAAGGCCGCCCGTGATCGCGGTATCCTGACGGTCGGTGTCGTCACCAAGCCGTTCAGCTTTGAAGGCTCGCGCCGGATGAAGTCCGCCGAAGCCGGCATTGCCGAACTTCAAAAACATGTCGATACGTTGATCGTCATTCCGAACCAGAATCTGTTCCTGATCGCCAACCCGTCGACCACCTTCAAGGAAGCGTTCGCGATGGCGGACGAAGTGTTGCAGCAAGGCGTGCGCGGGATCACCGATTTGATGGTTATGCCAGGCCTCATCAATCTCGACTTTGCAGACGTTCGTTCCGTGATGGGTGAAATGGGCAAAGCGATGATGGGCACCGGTGAAGCCGATGGCGATAACCGCGCGATCGAAGCGGCGCAGAAGGCCATTGCCAATCCCCTGCTCGACGGCGTGTCGATGCGCGGTGCCAAGGGTGTCATCATCTCGATCACCGGCGGCGAAGATATGCGCCTCATGGAAGTTGATGAAGCCGCCAGCCACATCAAGGAACTGGTTGATCCCGATGCCAACATCATCTGGGGTTCGGCCTTCAACAATGACATGGGCGGCAAAATCCGCGTATCAGTCGTCGCCACTGGCATCGAGGCCGATACCGCTGTTGCGCCTGAACCTGCCCGAGTTTTCTCTTTCCCGACAGCGCGCAAGAATGAAGAAATCATTCGCACGCCAGAACCTGTGATCGCGCCAGCGCCGATTGTGGAAACGGTTGAAGAGGTCGCCGAGGTCCACGTAGAAGCTCCGGCGCCCGAACCCGTGATGATTTATGAAGAGCCATCGATTGAAGAGGCCGTGGCCGTGCAACCCGATGCCGAAATCGAAGAAGAAGCGCCGCTGGTTCTTGATGCTCCGGTGGCGGCAGAGGCCGAAGTTGTTGCAAACGCTGATGACGACGCGTTTGAACTTGATGTTGGTTCGATGCTTGCCGAAGAAGTTGGTTCCAATCCCGTGCCACCAGAGGCCGAAGTAGAAGAAGCTTTCCAGCCGCAAAAGCGCCGCTGGCTTGTGTCGAATGAAAAAGAAGAAGAAACAGTTGAGCCTGCCCCTCGGGTCGCACCGGCGTCAGGCGGAACTTTGTTTGAGCGGATGTCCAACATTGCGCGCGGTGCCGCAAAAGCAGACAGCGATCCAACGTCAACGGACCCGCTCGATATCCCGCGGTTCCTCAATCGCCAGAACAACCAATAGCGCCTCATTTCGGGACGGTAGCGGCCGGTTCATCTCCGGCTGTTACCGTCCCGGCGCAGCAGCAGCCCGCAATGCTTGCGTCACGCGCCGATCCGGCGTCTAAGGGCAGACCCATGTGTAGTTTTAAACGAACCGGTCTGAGCCGAGGTTTGGCTCTTTCCCTGATCTGGTCCGCTGGCCCCGCTGCGGCTCAATTTGAGACGCCGCCGCCATCCAGCAGCACCGATCCGGTCCCCCTTTCCAATAGCCCCTCAGATCAGCTTGCGGCAAACCTTGTCAGGCTGGGTCGCAATCCGCGCGATGTTTATGCTCTCATCGGTGCGGGGGAAAGTGCGGTTGCTGTGGGAGATGGCCAGGCAGCACTCTCATTTCTAAGCCGCGCGGACGAACTTTCTCCTAACAATGGCCGGGTGAAGGCAGCATTGGGTTCTGCAATGGTCATGACTGAACGCCCGACTGAGGCTCTGCAATATTTCGCGCATGCGGCATCGCTTGGCATTCCAGAGGCTGCATTTGTGCGAGATCGCGGCCTTGCTTACGATCTGCGAGGCGATTCGAGGCGCGCGCAGCGGGACTATACGACCGCGCTTGCCAAAGGGCCTGATGATGAAGTCACACGGCGGCTCGCCCTTTCTTTTGGCATTTCAGGGGAGCGTGATCGGGCATTGAACTTGCTTGATCCATTGCTGCGCAAGCAAGATCAGGCGGCGTGGCGTGCCCGGGCCTTTGTCTTTGCGATGGCGGGTGATGTGCGCGGCGCAGAAGGTATTGCGCGAACAGTTTTGCCGACCAATGCGGGCCAAACGATGGGCCCTTTCCTGCGTCGGCTCGCCGGGTTGAACGCGGCGGAGCGCGCCCTAGCCGTCAATTTTGGCACAATGCCAAGCGAAGGGCAACGTTATGCGCGCGTCGCAACTGGAGATCCGTACCAGCCTGTGACCACTGCTACCAGTCAGTCAACACGCTCTGGGGATGCAACAATCCGCGTGCCAGACACGAATGTCCGCGATCCGCGCCGCATTCCGGGTCAGCAGCAACTGGCAGTCGCGACAGTAGCGCCGCCTTCTCCCGTCCAGCCTGCCGCACCGGCCGCCCCTTCGTGGGTAACGAAACAGGCCCCAAAACCCTTAGTGAGCAGCCCTGAGCCCTCATTTTCAGGCACGGCAGATGCCCGTTTATCTTCCCGCCTCGAAACAAGGATAGGCCCGGTTGACCGTTCAAAGCTGGATCCAACGGTCCAGGCGATATTGGCCGGGCAAGCGCGGATTTCCCCCACAGAGCGCGCAGGGCCGGTTACAAGCGCACCCGCAGCCGCCACGCCGTTGCCGCCGACAGGCTTCAAGCCGCAGGTAACGACGATGACATCGCTCCCGCCGCCTGACTCCGCGTCATCCTCAAGGGTGGCGACGATGCCGTCGCCGCCGCCTGCCGCGTTTGAAATCCCCGACAAACCGGTGTCCGCGCCGCAGCCGACCCAAGTTGCGATGTCCCTTCCCGTTACCTTGCCGCCTGCTGTGGCTCCGAAGCCGGCCCAAGCCCCGACGTTTGAGGTTCCCGCTGTTGCGCCCGCGGTAGCACCCAAGCTCGCGGCGGCGGTGATCGTGCCAGCTGCACAGATTGCGGCAGTTGAGACGCCGCCCTATTCGAGCATCGGTGCGCCTTCCGCAGATCCCACGCCTACTTTGGCCCCTCCAGCGTCCCCAACGCCGGCGCTGGTGACGCCCGTCGAAACGCCTCCGGTCGGCTCCGCAGCGATGCCGGTAGTGACCCTGCCGCCCGCCGCTGGGCCAGTCGGACTTGCGTCGATCATCGCCAGTATCGAACCCGAGGCGGAGTCCGTTGCCGGTCCACTCCCCACGGCGTCGCAGATCAAAGCCCTGCGTCTGGCCGCCCAGCGTAAAGCCGCCGCAACCAGCGCCGCTGACGCCAAGGTCACAGCAGACGCCAAGGCTGCTGCCGAATTGGCCGCAGCGGAAAAGGCCGAGAAAGAAGCCGAGCGGCTTAAATCCAAGAAACAGCCCGCGCGGATATGGGTGCAAGTGGCAACCGGGGCGAATGAAAACGGCCTGCCAGCAACTTGGAAGCACCTCCGAGACAAAGCGCCGGACACGTTCAAAGGCTTGAGCGCCTCCACCGTCCCGTTCAAAGCGACCAACCGCTTGCTGGTCGGCCCGTTCAAGAGCCAATCCGAAGCGCGGGCATTGGTCAACGCGATGAACAAATCCGGCATGTCGGGTTCAACCTTTAGCAGCGACGCGGGACAGGAAATCGGGAAAATATCCTCACGATGAGGCCGCGCGCACCCTACGCCAGCGATCCGGCGGCGTCGCGGGGGCGGCAGCATCTTGAAATCGGCGGCGAAACACGCGGCCCGCGCACCGCGTTTCAGCGAGACCGGGATCGGATCATCCATTCGATTGCCTTCCGTCGCCTCCGCCACAAGACTCAGGTATTCGTCGCGCCTGACGGGGATCATTTCCGCGTCCGCCTGACCCACAGCCTGGAGGTTGCCCAGATTGGCCGGACGATTGCCCGGGCGCTCGGTCTCGATGAAGATCTGACGGAGGCACTGTGCCTTGCGCATGACATGGGCCATCCGCCATTCGGCCATGCTGGAGAGGATGCCCTCACAGAGGCGCTCGCGGAGGCAGGGGGGTTCGATCACAACGGGCATACGCTCCGCATCCTGACGCATCTGGAGACGCCCTATCCCCTTTGGAATGGCCTGAACCTCAGTTGGGAAATGCTGGAGGGTCTTGCCAAGCACAATGGTCCGGTTTCAAAGCCGGGCTGGGCGATGCAGGCGGTCAACGCGGGCTTCGCGCTGGATCTCAGCAGTTTTGCCTCACTCGAAGCCCAGGTTGCCGCCGTTGCGGACGATATCGCCTATGACAATCATGATATTGATGATGGCCTGCGCGCCGGGCTTTTGTCGTTTGATGATTTGCTCGCGGTGCCAATTGTCGGGGCGGGCTGGTCCAAAGTCATCGCCCGCTATCCCGGTGTTGATCCGCTGCGGCTGCGCAGCGAGCTGATCCGTCAACAGATTGGCGCGATGGTCAATGATGTGATCGAAACGACGCGCGCCCGTCTGGAGCAGGAGGGTATCACCTCAGTCGAACATGTCCGCGCCGCGCCGCATATGCTGGCGGGCTTCTCAGACAGGATGGCGGCGCAGGAGGCCGAACTCAAGCGCTTCATGTATGCGCGCCTTTATCACCACTCCAAACAGTTGGAGGTTGCAGCGATTGCGCGCGAGGTTGTGGCCGGTCTGTTTGCTGCCTACAAAGCCGATGCCGGGCTGCTGCCTGACCTGTGGCAAAAAAGTTTGCCGTCGTCAGAGCCTCACCGCGCCCGCCACATCGCCGACTTTATCGCCGGTATGACGGATCGCTATGCAATCGCCCGATACCGCGAAGTCGTCGGGCCGATTGATATACCGGATGGATTTTGATCACTGCGGAAAGTTGCCGGGCGCTGTTTTACTGCTATAGGTCGAGGCATAAGCATCGGGGTCGCAATCCGGTGTCGCGCGGCGAGAGCGCATTTTCTGGGTTGGCTGGGTAGTTGACACCGCTGCCCCTCAGAGGAGGGGATTTATCATGTCAGACGGACTTCGGGATTTTCTGATAGGCTTGTTGGCGGCACTTGCAGGCAGCAAGGGCTGGCTCAACGAAAAGCTCAACGCACTATTGATCAACAAGATGGCGCTGCAAGGGCGTACGCGTCCGCATCCTTGGAGCACGCGCGACGATTATATCAGTTGGAGCGGCCTTACGGATCGGCATTTTAACGCGCGCCTTTTGCCCGCAGATCATGCCTTTACCGCCGACCTTCCCCCGACGACTGCGGTTGCTGCGCTGTTCAACGCGCCGGTCAGTGGTCAGCGGCCAAGCGCCAAATCGACCTGTCTGTTTCCGGCCTTCGCCCAATATCTGACCGACGGCTTCATCCGAACCCAGCTCAGTAATGTTGACGCGCTGGAGGATCGGCGCCGCACAACGTCAAACCACGAAATTGATCAAAGCCCGCTTTACGGCCGTACCGAGGCGCAAACCCGTGCCTTGCGAAAACTGTCTGAGGCCGTTGGGGAACGCGGACGCCTCAAATCTCAGTCGTTTCACGGTGAGGAATTCTCACCCTTCCTTTACGACGCAGCCGGCGTCATCAACCCTGAATTTCTTGATGCCAACGGGGTGCCAATCTTGGATGAGCCGCTCGGCGTCACCAAGCCGTTTGCGAACAAGCCGTCCCTGTTCGCGGTTGGCGGGGACCGGGTAAATGCTGCGCCGCAAGTGGCGATGATGAACACCTTGTTCCTGCGCGAACATAACCGCTTGGCCGGTGTGATTGAGGCCCGGCACCCCGGCTGGAATGATGAACGCGTTTTCCAAACGACGCGCAACATCAGCATCGTCATGTTTATCAAATTGGTGGTTGAGGAATATATCAACCACATCAACACGATGCCCTTCAAGCTGCGGGCGCTGCCGAATGTGGCGTGGGGCGCAAAGTGGAACCGGCCCAACTGGATGACGGCGGAATTCAGTCTGCTCTACCGCTGGCATTCGCTGATTCCCAAAGAGATGACGTGGAACGGCACGCCCATCAACGGCACGGCGTTGCTGCTCAACAATAAGCCGCTGCTTGATCACGGGCTGGCAAATGCCTTTGCCGATATTTCCGGGAACGTGGCAACTGAACTGGGGCTCGGCAACAGCGCAGACTTCCTGTTCCGCGCCGAACTCAAGGCGGTTGAACAAGCGCGCACCAACAATATCACCGCTTACAACGCGTACCGAAAAGCGATGAAGCTCAAACCCGCCAAAAGCTTCACCGAAATTGTCGGCACCTCAAAAGATCCCGCTACCCAAGCGCGTTTGACGGCCCTCGCCACTGCGCTCGCGGCGCAATATGGCACCGTTGATAAGCTCGAATTCTACATCGGCATTTTCGCCGAACCCTGTTCGCGCAATGGACCTCTGCCTGAGCTACTGACCGCAATGGTCGCGATGGACGCCTTCTCGCAGGCCATGACCAACCCGCTGCTAAGCCTCCACATCTGGGGGGATGAGGCCAATCGGCTCGCCACGTTCACAGCCGAAGGCCTCGCAGCGATTGAAGCCACGCCCAATCTGCGAACAGTGCTGGAACGGAACAGCAGCGGTCTCGGCACCCGGTTTGTCGGGATGACGCAAGAGGGATGGAAGCGGCGTTAGGGCGCGGGTAGGGGATGTTTTTTTGGGGGGGTAAACTGGTGCCGCAATTCTAAACTGTCGCCGCAATTCGTAATTTCAGTTTGAAATTTGACGGATACCTATCGTAATCTAGCCGCCTTTCCTATATGCTTAGCTCAACGCAAAGGAGGCAAAATGTCCATATTTTTCGACGTAACCGCAATCAAGCTTGGGGCAACAATCGCCGCGACTGGCGATACCGAGCATCTGGCGACAGCTCGGGAAGTAGATGATGCTGTAACGCGCATCCGGCAGGAACTTGATAACGCTGCGATCAAGGCCAAGAAGGCTATTGAAGTTGAGTGCGGAAAGCCTGCATATGCCTAAATAATTACGGTGCCAGATGGCGTGGATGGCTCCCGCTCCCG
>JBJOLA010000013.1:0-4288 GCA_046045815.1 Pseudomonadota bacterium | reverse complement strand
CAACCTTGCGGCCGTACTCCCCAGGCGGCATGCTTAGTGCGTTAGCTGCGACACAAAAGGGCTAAGCCCTTCAACGTCTAGCATGCATCGTTTACGGCGTGGACTACCAGGGTATCTAATCCTGTTTGATCCCCACGCTTTCGCGCCTCAGCGTCAATGTCGGTCCAGTTGGTCGCCTTCGCCACGGGTGTTCTTCCCAATATCTACGAATTTCACCTCTACACTGGGAATTCCACCAACCTCTACCACACTCAAGACTTCCAGTATCAAAGGCAGTTCTGAGGTTGAGCCTCAGGATTTCACCTCTGACTTAAAAGTCCGCCTACGTGCTCTTTACGCCCAGTGATTCCGAACAACGCTAGCACCCTTCGTATTACCGCGGCTGCTGGCACGAAGTTAGCCGGTGCTTATTCTCCAGGTACCGTCATCATCTTCCCTGGTAAAAGAGCTTTACAACCCTAAGGCCTTCATCACTCACGCGGCATGGCTGGATCAGGGTTTCCCCCATTGTCCAATATTCCCCACTGCTGCCTCCCGTAGGAGTCTGGGCCGTGTCTCAGTCCCAGTGTGGCTGATCATCCTCTCAGACCAGCTAAAGATCGTCGCCTTGGTAGGCCTTTACCCCACCAACAAGCTAATCTTACGCGGGCTCATCCCTTGGCGATAAATCTTTGGACTTACGTCATCATCCGGTATTAGCAGTCATTTCTAACTGTTATTCCGAACCAAGGGGCAGATTCCCACGCGTTACGCACCCGTGCGCCACTAGACTTCAGGCCGAAGCCTTGGTCTCGTTCGACTTGCATGTGTTAGGCATGCCGCCAGCGTTCGTTCTGAGCCAGGATCAAACTCTCAAGTTTGATGTTCCGACAAGTCTCAGGTGGAATTCCCGAAGACAAGCCAGCTCATTTCAAGGAGCCGTTCCTGCACAATTCTATTATGTGGATACATAAATAGAGACATATAGGAACGACTTATTGCTTAACCCATTACCCGACGCCTTAAAACCGTCGGAATGGGAGCCGCCGCCCACATGTCCCTTCATCTAAAATCAACAATGTCAAAGAGCGCAAAACGCCGACGCCAGTTCCTCCCCCGTTTTACCGGGGTGACCGGGCGTCTGCGATGTTGCGGAAGCGGTGGAGAACCAAATGGCTCAGCGCCGCGACAAAAGTGGCTCTAGGGGGAGGTTCGATTCGCGTCAAGCGCCATTCTGCAACTTTATTACATTTTTTGTTTGGCGCTGTGAAAAGCCGCCTTCCAGCGATAAAGCCTTTATTGACCTTATGCCGATAGAGCGTTCTAGCAGCGCCTGCGCAGGCTTTCTGCGTGTGATTTGGATTTTGCGTTAGGATGTATTGATGTCTCAACCGGCTATAAGCGTCGCCATGAGCGTCTATAATTGCTCGGCCTATCTCGGGCAGGCGATCGAAAGCATCCTTGCGCAAACGTTTACGGACTTCGAATTCCTGATTCTCAATGACGGTTCAACCGACGATTCGGCAGCAGTGATTGATGCCTATGCCGCAAAGGATAGCCGCATCCGGCCCATCCACCGCGAGAACAAGGGCCTCATCGTGAGCCTCAATCAGCTGGTGGCCGAAGCAAAGGCCCCGCTGGTCGCGCGGATGGACGGCGATGACATTGCGATGCCAGAACGATTCGCCCGGCAGATCGCTTTCCTCAGTGCCAATCCAGGCTATGGTGTACTCGGCACCTGGACGGCAGACATTGACGAAGACGGCAATCCGTTCCGCGTCGCCGGGCCTGATCATCCGACGACGAATGATGAATTCCAGGCGATCATTTCAACCCGGTCCGCTTTGTGCCATCCGTCGGTGATGATGCGGCGTGAACTCGTTCTGGCTGTCGGCGGCTATCACGCGGCATTCAAGCACTGCGAGGATTATGATCTGTGGCTCCGGCTTGCTCACCTCACAAAAATTCGCAGCCTGCCCGAACGTCTTGTCAAATACCGCCATTCTGATGGCCAAGTCAGCAGCCGTCATATCGTCACCCAGCAATATGGCACCGTGGTATCGCGCCTCGCTTATGAGGCACGCGTGGCAGGCAAGCCGGACCCCACAGAAAATCTCGCTGATCTGCCGCCGCTGGAGGAACTCGACGCGCTGTTCAGCCTTCCGGGCGCAAGTCGCGCGGCGCGGGCAAGGCTGGTGGCGGGACTGCTCTATTCGCCGGTGGCCATGAAGGGCAGCGGCTTCGATCTCTTGCTTGATCATGTTCGAGAGGGAGGCAGCCGAAAGGGCCTCTGGCGCACCGTCGCTCGCGTAGCGGTGCGGATGCAGGAGCCGCAGCGGGCGCTCACGCTCGCGCGGGCACTGCTCAAGGCGACAGGCTGATCATGTCGGTCCGTCACGCAGCACTGTGGTCGATGGGTTCGCAATATGCCGGGTTCATCATCCAGTTTGCGGTGACGATCATTATCTCGCGCTATTTTCTGAACCCGGCTGAAATCGGTGTCTATTCCATCGCAGTGGCGGTGACGATGATGATTTCGATCCTGCAGGATTTCGGCCTCACCCGCTATATTTCAGGGTTGACCGATATTGACGATGCCAAAATACGGACCTGCGCGTCGGTTGCGCTGGTGCTCGGCCTTTCGGTTGTGGTCGCGATATTCATCAGCATTTGGCCGGTATCGCTGTATTTTGCGAATCGCGAACTGGTGCCACTGCTCGCGATTCTCACCCTGTCGTACCTTTTTACGCCCTTCCATATGATTTCGACCGCGTTGCTCGCCCGCGACCTCAATTTTCGCGGACTGTTTCAGGTGAATGTCGGATCAGCACTGCTCGCCGCCATTACCGCGATTGCACTCGCCTCGGCGCATTTTTCGGCGAGCGCGCTGGCCTGGTCGATGGTGGTGCAGGCGATTGCCAAGACGGTGATCGCCCAGCGGCTGCGCCCGGTCGCCACCCCTCTCCCTCCCCATTTCAAAGATGTAAAGGGCATCGTCAATTTCGGCACAGGTTCGGCGGCGCTCACTGTGATCGGTGCCATCGGCGTCCGCACCCCTGACCTGATCATCGGCAGCATGCTTGGTTTTGCCGCCGTCGGTCTGTTCAGCAGGGCCACCGCTTTGGCAGGGCAGCTGTATATGCTGCTTTCGGGCGCAATCGGCAGCATTTTCTACCCAGCATTTGCGCGCATCCGGGATCGCGGAGATGCGCTCGGGCCGCCCTATACCCGTGTTGTCGCTGCTTATTGTGCGGTCACGATGCCGGCGATGGCGGGGCTCGCTGTAGCAGCTGTGCCGCTGATCAATGGTTTGTTCGGCGCCAAATGGGCAGGCTCTGCACCGGTTTTGCAGTATATCGCACTTTCCGAAATGGTGTTTATCGCACTACCGCTCCATATGGACATTCCCATTCTGATGGGCCGCATGAAGACGCTCATCATCCTCAACATTGCCGACTCCATCGCTTCAGTGACGTTGCTGTTATTTGCGGCGCGCTGGGGATTGGAATGGGCGGCAATCTCGAGAATCGCCTATGGTTTTGTTTGGTATGCAATATATGCGCGTCTGCTGCACAGCCTGATTGCATTCAAATGGTCAGACATGTTCTTGATCTACGCCAAGAGCCTGATCATCAGCTTTGTCGCGATAACGCCGCTGCTGCTGGCGTATCGATATTGGGTGATCGCCGCAAATATGTCCCTTGTGACGTTGATCATTTTGAGCGGCTTGGGTGCGGTGATGTGGATGGGGTCGCTCGTGTTGGTCAAACACCCCGCAGCCACAGAAATCCGCGAACTCATTGCTGCTGCCTTAGCTCCACTCAAAGCGCGGTTCGCAGCGCGCCAACCCGACTAACGCCCACCCCTTCGCTTTAACGCAGTGATTGTTTGGCATAGGCCCATGACTGGCGCAGGTTGAGTTCGGCGGCAAAAGCCTTGGCGCCGCCGAGCGTGCCGGTAAGGGCTGCGGCGCAAACAACCGCAATGTCCTCGGCAAAGCGCCGCCAATACCAAAGCTGGCCTAACGGATTGGACGCGACGGCCAACTGGTCACACGCGGCACGATCTCTGCCCTCTCGGGCTGCCCACGCACGAAAATAGGTTTTCGACAAACGGTCAGCTTGCATGATGTGATTGATAATGAGATCAGGGCAATAATAGCCGATCTTGCCGTGTTGCATCAGCCAGTCATGCAGCCACCGGTCTTCTGCAGTGCTAAGATGCTCGGGATACGGGCCTGCCAACGCAAAAATACTGCTGCGAACGGCGCAATTGCCCTGCGTCAACATTCCTGAAAATGAGGTTGTGA